>JBIKVL010000460.1:0-4490 GCA_044356875.1 Pirellulaceae bacterium
AGAGGAGAACCATTTCTGGCGTGACGGTGGGGTGTGACGATGGAGCAGTTCAGCGAGCCAACGTTCGTGACGAGCGCCGAGGAGATCGCCGAAATCTGCCGATTCCGCGTCGCAGTCTGGGCCGCCACCGGCACGCTCCGATCCGACGCCTTTGGGCAAGATGGTTGGCGCGATCCAGTCGATGACGACGCGTTCCATTGGATCATTCGCCACTCCTCGGGTCGACTCGCCGCCGCCGGCCGACTCACTTTCCACAAGTCGCTGGCCTTGGTCCACCAGGCTGACGAATACCTACGTCTTGGCCTTGAGTTTTGCGGCCCAATCGCGGCCCCCGACCGAGTCGTCGTCGCGCCTGAATTTCAAGGCCATGGCCTCGGCGCCATCCTCGTGGATCTGCAAGATCGCGTCGCTCGAGCGTTCGGCGCACAAGTCGCCGTCCGTCAGGCATCGGATTCGATGGCTCGCATAATCTCTCGCCGCGGGTGGCAACTCGTAGGTCCCGCGTCCGCGGATCCACGATTCCCGGGCGCGTCGTTCACTGTCGCCTATCGGCGGATCGCGTAACCGAACATGGAATGGCGAGGGATCGAGAACCGAACAGTCAAGCTCATTTGGCAATGATATGGGCGCGGCGAGTAAAGACACCGCGACGGAGATATCCCTACTGTGCAACCTCTCATTATCAACGCAGCCCTGACAGGCATGGTGCCGCGCAAGGTGGATAATCCCCACGTTCCGATTCATTCGGGCGAAATCATCGCCGACGCCCGCCGCTGTCGCGACGCGGGCGCGACGATCCTTCATCTGCATGCCCGCGAGTCCGACGAAACGCCCACGTATCGCCGCGAAGTCTATGCTGAAATCCTTCAAGGCGTGCGGGAAGAATGCCCCGAGGTGCTGATCTCCGCTTCCTGCAGCGGCCGGCTTCACAATCAGTTTGAGCAGCGCAGCCAAGTTCTAGATTTGCTGCCGGACCTCGGATCACTCACGCTTGGGTCATTGAATTTTCCAGGCCAGGCGTCCGTGAACGAGCCAAAGATGGTGCAACAGTTGGCGGCGGCGATGCGTGAGCGAGGCATTCAACCCGAGCTGGAGATCTTCGATCTCGGCATGGTCGATTACGCCCACTATCTCATCGACAAAGGCTTGGTCACGACTCCCTGCTACGCCAATATCCTGCTCGGCAATCTCGGCACACTCGCCGCCACCCCCGATAATCTCTGTGCGGTCGTCAGGGCCCTGCCGAAAGGAACTGTCTGGGCGGCGACAGGAGTTGGACGGTATCAGTTCTTCATCAACTCGCTGGCCGTCACCATGGGAGGCCATGTCCGTGTCGGACTCGAAGACGCTTTGTATTACGACTGGACAACCCGAACTCCGGCCACCAATGCTGGATTGATTGACCGCGTCACGCGACTCGCCCGGGCCGCTGGCCGCGAGATTTCGACAGCCGCGCAAACACATGCGGCCCTTGGAGCGCGCAGCGTTCATGGCGATAGGCGGGAATCATGCGTTCCTGAGCGAGCCCGCGGCGTAGGCGTAGGCGATAGCAAGTCTGAAAACCCGGAACTCTATCCAAACTCCATTACGGCTCAAAAGTCGAGCGACCGCCGGGCGGCATAGCCCACTGACGGAGAATGGTCATGATCCGTCGTTGGATTCGCTCGCTGATTCCCGTTCGCCGCGACGTGCCCGTCCTCATTGATCGCCCACAATTGGCCTCGAACCGTGGCGTGCATCGTGTTTCAATCCGGGTGGATGGGGAAGCGTTATGGTTCGAGTCGTCCGACGTGGAACTGGCGCTCAACGTCGAGGCCTTCGCGACCGCGTTGCTGATCCCCTCCTTGAGCCTTGGCCGGCTCTTGGAGGTTCGCGGACCCGTCTGCCCCGTTTGGCTCGAGAACCAACGCCAAGCCGCTCGACTTACCGCCTCTTGGTGGAACTTTCCGCAACTCGATTCGCCACACGTCACTCCGGCCCACGCGCTGATCGCATCCGCCCCGGCGGATTCGCCAACACCTGCGCCGCGATCCCTGGCCGTTTCGACCGAGTCCCGCGCGGCGACTCGATGTGCCAAAAACACGGCGCTTTGTTTCACGGGCGGCGTCGACTCCTTCTATACACTGCTTCGCGCGCAGCCACAGGCCGACCGGCTTGTCTTCGCACTCGGTTACGATGTCGACTTGCGCGACCGTGCCTTGATGCGATCCGCGGAACGCATCGTTCGCGCTGTGGCGGCGGAGATGGGGAAGACCTCCGTGGTGATCGCGAGCAATCTGCGGCGTCATCCCACGTTTCGCGTTGATTCTTGGGAAAGAACACATGGCGGCGCCCTGGGTGCGATCGGCCATTTGCTCAGCGACCATATTTCGCGACTGCAAATCTCCGCTTCCTACCCCTACGGATCGTCGGCGTTGTGGGGCTCGCGTTGGGACCTCGACCCGCTCTTTGCCTCCTCGCAGTTCGCCATTGAGCACTTTGGCGCCGAGTACATGCGCACGCAAAAGCTGTGGATGATCGCTCATGAACCGATCGTGCGGCGGCATTTGCGAGTTTGCTGGGTCCGGCATCGTGGCGAGGGCAATTGCGGTCGCTGCGAGAAGTGTGTGCGGACCATGCTCTCACTCGAATCTTGCGGACAACTCGAACACTACCCCACCTTGGGGCGTCCCGATGAATTGATTGCACGCATCGATGGGGTGCCGGCAATCCCATGGGGTGCTGTTATCGCCTACGATCTGCTGATGCGACAGGATCTGCGGTCCGATGTCCGGCGGGCGGTCGAACGGTTGCTCGAGCGAACCCAAGCCGCCTCCACCGCGACGGCACAAAAGACCGCTGCCGCGTGAACGGCAATCGATCGCCTGATTCAAAGCGATTGAGAATTGCTCGATTCGTGTCGCAAAGTCCTCCGCACGCGGCGTCATTGTTTTCCAAGCGGGCTCCATCGAGCCCAATCCCCTCTCGATTTTCGCTCCACCACGGATTCTACTGCCCGTCTTCATCTCTTCTTCACTCGGTTCGGAGGCGGCTCGTATGTGGACGTTGGATGTGTTTGGCTCGTTTGTGTTGATCGCCGCCTTGGCGACGGTGCTCCTGTTGAGCTTGTTGGCTCGCGCTCAACGCACGAAAACCGATCTGCCCATCTGGCTCGTTTCCACGCTCGGCGGAATGCTGCTCGGCGCCGCCCTCTACAACGCCTACTTCTCGCTCCAAGGCTACGAGGTGATGTCGCCCCAGGAAATCCGCATCCTCGCCGAACAGGGCGGCTCGAAAATGTCCTCGCCGATTCCCATGCCGACGCCTCGCGGCCCCGAACCCAAGACCGAAACGTCCGCGAAACCAGCCGAGCCCGCTGGAGAAGACCCAGCTGAAAAACCGGCTGAAAAACCAGCCGAGAAACCAGCCGAGAAACCGGCTGAATGAACGGCTGATTGAACGGCTGAATGACGAGTTCGCCACGCAGGGCGTTGACCCTCGGACTCCATTGGAGCCACCACGAAGGACACGAAGGTCACGAAGATGGAATTCGACGAACTCGCGAATCGCGAGCTTGTGTGTACGATCGAGCGCTATCGAGCGCGATCAAGCGGAGCGGCGTAAGCCGCCCGGCCCGCGAGTCGCTGGACGTTCCCAATGAACCGATGTCGCGACGCCAACGTTCGTGGCGCCGGGGCCACACGCTTTCGCCGCGCTACCGGGCGGCTTACGCCGCTCCGCTAAAGCGTTTGCCGCCGAGACACGCCGATGTCACGGCGCGAGCAGTTCCAGCGCTTCCACCTTTCCCGTGGTCATGTTGGAACCGCCAACAACGACCAGCTTGGAACCGTTCCACGGCAAGAGCCGATGGAAGAAACGCGGATGGGCGAGTTGGCCAACCACTTGCCACGACTTGCCATCGGCGGCGATCTTTTGGATCGCGCCAGACATCGTGGTCGCAAACAGACCTTGCCCCGTCGCGAACGCCGCGCTCCCAAAGCCCTCCATCGGTCCGCCGAGCAAAGCGGGGCCCTCGCTCCAACGGTTGGTCGACGGATCGTAGACCGCCACCGCTGTCGTCGGCGAACCTTGCTCTTCCATGCCGCCGATGCAATAGAGCTTGCCTTGCCATGCCGCGGCCGCTAGCGCTCGTCGCTTGAACGGCGGGGAAGCTACCGGCTTCCACTCGAGCGGTTCGACGTTCAGGTCGGCGGTGAGCAGCGTGTCGTGCCAAGCGGCGTCGCGGCTGCCTCCCTGCAAGTTCCAACCTCCCACCACGTAGAGCGTGTCGCCAATCACGGCGGCGTCGAGCGATGATCGGCCGGCGGGAAGTGGCGTCAGCAGTTCCCAGGACTTGCCGTCCGCCGCCAGCCGCGCGACCTCGGTTTGCGACCGCAAGTTTTCCTTCTCGCCTTCCTTGTTGATCGCGCGGAAACCGCCGACGCGAATCAACCGGCCGCGATATTCGACCATCGCCAACCCCTGCAGACGTTGCCCGCTCGGTCCGGCCT
>JBIKVL010000461.1:0-4472 GCA_044356875.1 Pirellulaceae bacterium
TCTCGGAGGCATGCAGAGCCGTCACCAACTGAACCGCGGTCGCCAAAAGCCACAAGGACGCCGTCGGACGAAAAGCAGCCACTATGTTTGTTGCTCGTCGAAGATCCGCGGGGGACAGTTCATTTTCCACTCAATCACCCCATTCCATTTCCGCCGCGCGTGAACAAGCGAACGCATCAAGGCCCCGCCTAACGATGTGAGAGCCGAAGCCGCCCTCCCGCCACCAAAGCGACCAGCCGCCCATTCCCCTCATCGGCACCGATAACATCAGCCAAACTCGCACCTCACGCGAGGCCAGCAAAATGCCTCCTGAAGTCGATCCGGCGCTTCCAATTCATTCGAACGAGGCGCGATTCGAAGCTCGCGCGACCGCTGAACCACGCGAAGACTCGACGCCTTGGTACCCTACTAACCACGCATCACCGTACCACGTTCAACCAGCCTTGAAATCACGTTTTCCCCGCAATTTTGTGCGAAATCCTAACATCACTGCGGATTCGTCTTCGAAAGCATCGCTCACGGGCAGTTCATTTTTCCCGGGCCGCTCATGGGCGAAAAGAAGAGGCCACACCGCTCGCCGCGAACAGGACCATAGACGCTCGATGCCCCACGAGACGAGCACATCATCCGGTTCGTAACCGCCGGTGGCCCGCTCGTGCGCCCAGGCTAACAGTTCACGGGCAGCGTCGGTGCAGAGTCGGTGCGGGCGGGGAGTGATACCGACCCGACCAAGGTCCAGCCGATCCGCGTCCCAGCAGGCGAGTAGAGTCGGATCGCCGGTGGTATACCCGTCCGTGTGTAACCGGCATGCCTCGAACAGGAGTTCGAATCGAGCATCGTCCAGATGGACCAAACTCCCCCGGAGCGATCGGGCGAACTCCCCGCCCCGTTCGCCATGGCCGTCGTCGCGGCACTCGTTGACCCGCCTTGAATCATGGAACAGCGCGAACAGGGCGACTACCTCTCGATCAGCCCCAATGGCGTCCGCGACCCGAAGTCCGTTCTCCAGCACACGCGCCCAGTGGACAACGCCGTGGTCGCCACGCACCGGCTGAGTGTACCCACACAGGATCTCCGACATAATCGCCGCCATATTATGCATATGACCAGACCTCCCTAGCGAACTATTTAAGCCGATTGGCAAGCAACCATCGTATTTTATCTCTCAACTTTGGGGGAATGCCCCGCCTCGGCGGCGTCGAACAGGCATTCGATCTGTCGTAAGAGGACGTCGAATTACGCCTCGGACATGTACGCCGACGGCAACCATCCAGGCATGGAGGAAGGTCTGCAATTCTCCGGCATGGTGTTCGATCACGCGGTCTAGGTGTGGCTCGACAACCTGCGTGAACGCGGGACGCCGTCCCAATCGCCACCGCCGCCGAACCGATTACGCGGCGATTCACCGGGAATTTATCGTGAGCCCGTCCTTCAAGCGAGCATGAATACGCTACGATGCGGTCGTAGGCGGACACCATGGGACAATCAAGTCATGCTCATTCGCGTCGGGTTCGCAGTCGGGTTTTTGTTCGAAAAACCAACACCCATCGTCGCATTGGGACACATTCATTCTTCGCGAGCGGCCTGCATTCGGCAGCCCGAGCGACTCGTGTCGGATCCGTCAGCGCCAATGTCCGAGTATCGTGACGGATACGGCAATCGATGCACTCGACTGGTCGCCCCTGCCGGACGGCTCGTGTTGCGGAACGACGCCATCGTCGAGGACTCGGGACTCCCGGAGGTCAATGTCTGGAACGCTCGCCAACACGCCGTGGAAGAGCTGCCGGATGACGTGCTGCTGTTTCTGCTAGCCAGTCGCTACTGCGAGGTGGACAGCGAATTGAAGGAGTTCGCCTGGGGCCAGTTCGGCAGTTTGCCGGCTGGCTGGCCGCTCGTGCAAGCCATTTGCGATTTCGTACACGCCCACATTCGCTTCGATTATCAACAGGCTCGCGCCAATCGGACGGCGTTCGACGCCTTTCGCGAACGGACTGGGGTGTGCCGCGATTACGCTCACTTGGCGATCACGTTATGCCGGTGCCTGAACGTGCCGGCTCGCTA
Organism: Pirellulaceae bacterium; assembly: GCA_044356875.1. Taxonomy (GTDB): domain Bacteria; phylum Planctomycetota; class Planctomycetia; order Pirellulales; family Pirellulaceae; genus CAIXSC01. The sequence continues at coordinate 2,062 of JBIKVL010000461.1, forward strand.
CTGTACTGGTTACCTGGGGGACATCGGCGTCCCGGCCAACGACAGCCCGATGGATTTTAGCGCTTGGTTCGAGGTTTACTTGGGCGGAACGTGGCATGCGTTCGACGCTCGCAACAACCAGCCGCGGATCGGACGCATCCTCATGGCGCGTGGCCGCGACGCGGCTGACGTAGCGCTCACCACGACCTTCGGCCGCAATCAGCTCGACAAGTTTGAAGTGTGGACCTACGTCATCAGCTAAATCGGCCGGGCATGCGAATCGACCAAGTGCGCCATAGACTGCGACACTTTCGGAAAGCCTGCAATTCCGTCGAACCCGGCTGGACTTTGGTTTTTTAGGGGCGGTGGGTTGCGGGCGGGGCGTAGGGCGGCTGTGCTGGGTACATCGTCGACGGCACGGAAGAGGCTGCCGCCCAAACGAGAACGGATCGGGTTCACCGGTCATGCGTCGCGCGCGTGGACCTGTCGCTCCGCAATCGCAAAATAAGTGTGTAGTCACCCGACGAGATGCCCGATACCTTTGTTTCGGTGTACGGGGACTCCATCGTGGCACCCAAGCACGGCGAACGCTACGCATCAATTGGGCGGCGCGTGGGATTCTGAGTTCATTGACGGCGCTGCCGCCGCCTCGCGTGGATGCGATTGTTCTGTGCGGCGATGGAAAGGTTGGGTAATGATCGGATGCCCAGATCGACTCTGCCGTTCCGCTACCTGCCTCATCATCAAGTCAATATCACCACCTGCGGTGTCTAACATGGCGGCGCGAACCATGTGAATCTCGGCTACGACTGGGTCGACAAACGTGCTAGACATCACCGGAAAACTCCTCGGGTGTAACGACAAGTGGCGGTTCAAATCCAAAGCCCCGGATCAAGCGGTAGATTCCTGGCAGTGTTGCCGCATTGGCGATGTGCCGGCAATTCCACGTCAGCAGGTAATCTACGCCGAAGACGGCTGCGACGGCAACATGTCGTGCATCGGCCGCAGCTTTCGCGGGCATCAAGTGCTTTGCGATCAGGTGATCCGCCATCTTGGACACATCGGGGCGCTGAATATCCAGCAAGGGAAGATGATCCAGCAGCGCCAGACGGTCCTGCGCTGCTACCGAGTCGCCAGCTCCGGCCTCGTCAAGCACGAGTTGACTTGTAACGAGGTCATAGTTGCGCCGATGGTAGGCCCACCATTGGTGCGTCAATTGCTGACGCGCGAGGAAAATGGTCGCCCTGCTCGATCGAGCCGTCATATAACCCACGATCGACGTTTCGATATATACGGTAGCCATGGCAAAAACCTACCACAATTAACGATTTGGTTAACCGGGCCGCGGCCAAGTCGCTGGAACCTCGCAATCCGGCCCAACCAGCGTCTCCGGTTGAGCGGCTTGTTGGGGCGATTGTGGCGCGAAAACGTTCCATGGCCAAAAGCGGCTGGGCTCGACCGCTTGAACGCCTGCATTCAGCGGCTCGCGACCTTGCGCGAACCCTACCGACCGATTTTTGTCGCGAGTCCGCCATCGACATCCGCCGCCTAGCTTGTTTCGGCAGAGCTTTACTAGAAAGCACCCGCCCAATGCTTAGCCAATGAGATCGGCGGGGTCTCCTCGTATATGAGCCGCCAGTAGGCCTTCGCCCAATCCCAAATGGCCGCCCGTTGAGCCGGGGTGAAGCAACTCGGGTCTAGCCTCCCATCTTCCATCGCCGTCTCGAGAGATATGCCTTGGAGGCCAGTCTCTGGATCGAGAGTGGCGATCATGTAGGCGGGCAGATAGTACGCCCGGGCTGCCGGGGTTAGGAGCGGAAAGGCATCGTGACAATATGCGGGGAAAGCGGCTGCAACCTCTGGCCACGAGCGGCCCGCCAGCAACGAATCAACCTCGTCGCACTCCGAGCATCGATGGGTGGTTAGGGGCTGCTTGGGAAGCAGACGATCCGGGAAGGCGTCTCGGATAGTCTGTTCAAGCAGTTCGTTCATTAGTGTGCCTGCAATAGCCGAACGACCAGGTTCACGCGGCGGACCCACGTGACTTTCCAGTTCAAAACCGAGTTATTCGCCCACTGCGGTGGACCGACTTGATCGCCATGGTCGCGGAATGTTCCCATGGCGGACAAGCGGGGCGCCGCGATCGGTGTACCACGAAGCACACGAAGAGCACGAAGGTATCAGATAAAGAAGCGTTCGAGGCCATCTTTGAGGTCCGGCCCAAGGTGCCGGTGAACCGCGATCGCACAACCGATCATCCGATTCGAGAGTTCGTCGAATTCCATCTTCGTGACCTTCGTGTCCTTCGTGGTTGCCACAACTGAGTCCGGTGGTCAACGCCCTGAGTGGCGAACAAGTATTCGCGCGCGACTTTAGGCTCTCACGGAGACACGGAGCCACGGAGATGAGTTCATCGCTCGGAGCAGCCAAAT
>JBIKVL010000462.1:0-4467 GCA_044356875.1 Pirellulaceae bacterium
GCTGAGTGGAAGCCAGATCGCCAACAAGCTGACCGTCGATTTGGAAGCCGGCCGCTCGGCGGGCGACATCGACGTCTGCTGGATCAATGGGGAGAACTTCCATCAACTGCGGCGGATCGACGCGCTCGCCGGGCCGTTCACCGACCGACTTCCGAACCAGCGGCTCATCGATTGGAAGAACCGTTTCATCGGTTTCGATTTTCAGCAGCCGGTGGCGGGCTATGAATGCCCGTGGGGCTGTGTGCAATTCGCGTTGATTCACCATCGGCAGCGGGTGCCGAATCCACCGCGGACGCTGGTCGAACTGGAAACATGGGTCGTCGCGAACCCGGGCCGTTTCACGTTCGACACCTCGTTCACGGGCATGACGTTTCTCAAGTGCTTGCTGATCGAACTCGCGGGCGGCGGTTCGGCTTTCGAAGGTCCCTTCGACGAGGCCCGCTATCAGGCGGCCGCTGACAAACTGTGGGTCAGCCTGCGTCGTCTGCGACCGCATCTGTGGCGTGGTGGCCGAGCTTTTCCCGAAGGAGTCGCGCAGTTACATCAGTTGTTTGCCAATGGGGAAGTCGATTTCACGATGAGCAACAACGATGGCGAGGTGGATAGCAAGGTCGCGCACGGCGTGTTGCCCGCCGAGTCGCTTGCGTACGTGTTGCGGACCGGCACCATTCGCAACTCGCATTACCTGGGAATTCCCCGCAATTCGCCCCGTCAAGCGGCGGCGCTCGTCCTGATCAACCATTTGATTTCGCCCGCCGCGCAGCTCCGCAAGGCCGAGCCGACTGTTTGGGGAGACGGCACGGTGCTGGCGGTCGAACGCCTGCCCGACCCGTGGCGGGAAAAGTTCTCACAGCTCGAACAACGCCGACTCGCGCCGCCCCGAGTGGAAATGGAGCGGCACGCGCTGATGGAGCCCGCGCCCGAACTGATGATCCGCCTAATCGAGGACTTCCGCCGGGAGATCATCGAACATGATGGGTAGAGCCTGGACGCGAATTGTCGGCCGACTGGCCTTGTTAGTCGTGGTCGGGTTGCCGATGGCGTGGTCGTTCGGGTACTCCTTGCTTTACAGCTTGGGCGGCGCGGCGACCGCTCGCGAAACGCCGTGGTCCGCGTTGTTCGCCGAAGCGGGCTTGCGGCGCACGGCGCTCTATAGCGCTGCGGTCGCGGCGATCGCGACGGCCCTGGCCGTCGGTGTGTCGCTGGGGCTCACGCTGGTTTGGCCCCGGTTGGCGTCAAGTCGGTTCGTGCAGGCCGCGTTGGGAACAATGCTCGCTACGCCGCCGGCGGTCGCAGGCTTCCTGATGTTGCAATGGGTCAGCCCCGGCGGGTTTGTCGCCCGACTCGCGTATCACGGAGGCTGGATTCGTTCCACCCAAGACTTTCCCGCGCTGGTGCAGGACGAGCGATCGGTGGGACTGATCGCGGCGCTGACCGCCATCTCCGCACCGGCGATGACCTTGTTTTTGCTGCGTCTGTGGACCGTCGCGCGCATCGAGCGCCATTGCGCGTTGGCCGAATCGCTCGGCGCGTCGCGTTGGCAGGCGCGTCTGCGAATCGCGATGCCGATGTTGTGGCGCCGAGCGCGTCCACTTGCCGCGCTCGCCTTTCTCGGCAATCTGGGCGCGTTCGAATTACCGTTGATGTTGGGGCGACAGTCGCCAGAGATGATTTCGGTATTGATTCAGCGGCGTTTCACGCACTTCGATCCCGCGCAGCGGCCGCGCGCCTTCGCGTTGGCCGTCGTCTACTGGCTGGCGGTCGCCAGCGTGCTCGTGGTATGGCTGCGCTGGCAGCGAGCTGCACTGGACACAAACGGCGCGTCGACGGGCGCCGCGAGGCGGATCGAGCCATGAGCGAAGAAGGGAAATCGCCGAGTGGCACGCGCGTGCCGGAACCGTTGTCGATGCCGTCGCCAGTGTCGTCGCGAGTATCGTTGTCGAGGTCGTTGTCGAGGTCGTTGTCGGCGGGGCGTATCGCAGTTTTCGCGATCGCGATTCTGGCGCCTTATGGCTTGCTGGTGCTGCTGTCGATCGGCAGCGGTTGGTCCTTCCCCAACTTGCTGCCGAACCGGCTCGATGCGGCTCCATGGCGGCGCTGGGCGATGGAGCGGAATGGTTTGGCATCCAGCATGGCGACGTCGTTGATGCTCGGAACGACCGTGGGAACAGTCGCGACGGCTCTGGGGTTCTTCATCGCGCGATCGTTGGGTGGACGGCCGTCGAATGGTTGGCAGTTCGTCGCGTATCTGCCGTTCGTCAGCTCACCCGTGATTCTCGCTGCCGCCCTTTACCTGCCTCTGGCTTGGGCCGGATTGGCGGGAACGATCGCCGGCGTGGCGGCGGCTCAACTGACGGTCGCGACCGCGATGGCGGCGATCTATTTCAGCGATTCGTGGGACCGCCGCGCCGACCGTTTGGAACTGCTGGCCGCATCGCTTGGCGGCGGAACGCTTGCGGTCTGGAGGCACGCTGTCTGGCCGCGCAGCCGCGGACTGTTGCTCGTCGCGTTCGCGAACGCCGCGTTCTTTTCTTGGATGGACTACGGCTTCGCCTCGTTGGTGGGCGGTGGTCAGGTGCCCACGTTAACGGTGCGGCTGTTCGCGACCCTCCGCGAAGCGAACGTCAACCATGCGGCGTTGGCCGCGTTGACGCTTTTGGCTCCGGCCGCCTACGGGGCCTTCGCCGCCGCGTTCTTTTTCGGCCGGCCACGGGAACGCGCGGCGAGCGATTCGCGGGCTTCCGGGGACGCCACGCGCCGCCAAGCGCCATCCGATTTGTCGCCCGCCGACGGGGGCGCGCGGTTGATCGTCGAGCGATTGGTAGTCGCCTATGGGGAACGCCCCGTCGTCGATGAGGCGACATTCCAAGTGGAACCGGGGCGAACACTCGTGGTGTTGGGCGAGTCAGGTTGCGGGAAGACAACGTTGTTGCGGGCCTTGGCGAGCGCGGCTCCCGTTCGCTCTGGCCGGGCGAGTCTCGACGGGATCGATTTGTTGCGGAGTGAGCCTCGTGTAAGCCGCGCGCTCTATCTCGATCAAGAGCCGTTGCTGTTCGAACAGATGAACGTCGAACAAAACCTGGGATTCGCTCCCCGCATGCGTGGCGAACCGCCGGATCGCGTCGCGGCGGAAGTAGCGGCGATACTCGAGTCGCTCGGATTGACCGAACATCGCCACAAATATGACGCGCAGCTCTCCGGTGGTCAGCGGCAGCGAGTGGCTTTCGGCCGCGCGGTGCTGGCGCGGCCGCGGTTGCTGCTGCTGGATGAACCGTTCGCCAGCCTTGACGCTCAGACCCGCGGCCGGATGCAAACGCTCTTCGCCGAACTGTGCCGCCAATGGCGACTGACGGCCGTCTTTGTTACCCACGAGGCCAAGGAGGCGCTGATCGTCGGCGACGCGTTCGCCCGGATGACGGATGGCAGGTTGCAATGTTACGACAGCGATGCGGCCTTCGCCGCCGATCCGGCCACTGGCATTCCCGCCGAACTCGCCTTTTGGCGCGACCGAATGCGACTCGAGTAGCGACGTTCACGGTCTGGGTTGGTATTTGACGGACTGCTTCGTCACAGAGTCGATGGGCTAGGCGAGTCAAACTCGACACTCTGCAGGAACGCCCGGGATTTCTCCGGTGATCCTCGAAGTTCCGACGGCGCGAATGTGAACAAGGCTACGATGTCACGCTGCGTCTCACTCGGGAGACGTTCAAGGTAGGGCTCGACCATTGCATCCCGCATTTCGCGAGAGATTCCCTCAAAACGAGCATCCACGACACGGACACGAATGGAAGCCGAATTGTATCGATACGAGTCAACATGCTGGAAATGTTCGCGAAGCAATGTCTCGATCGATTGGGTTTCAGGAGTCCGTTTCGTTTCCCAAACTGGGCCATTGCCTGTCATTGGATTTGCCTTTCCACCCATTCGTAAATGCTTCTGGCGGTACGGAGAAGTCCGTAGGTTTCGCCAGTGTCCTTTCTTCCAGTTTCATACCGCAGATCGGTTGTCCAATCGAATCGACGCATTCGTCGAGCAAGGTCGACCGTTAAGAAAACATTCCGATCACGAAGCCGCTCCAGTAATACTTCGGCTCGATGGTAAGTAGCACCACGAGTTAATCGTTCGAGCATATCGGACCTGCCGGCCGCTGGCGTCCTCTCCAGGATAAGTGCCTTCAGCGAACACTCAATCGAGTAACCGCCAATGTATTGAGCCTCCAAGGTGAGACGCAATGATTCGAGAATGGCTTCAGCGGCCGAGAGCCGCTGCAATGCCACCTTCAAAAAGTCGCGGGATGTTTTCGGTTGCATTCACTTACCTCGACCCTGCGTGATCCAACCACAAGGTTTGAGTCAAGACGATTACTGACTGCGACACCGACCATCGATTGGAACGCTCGAAAGTTTTGATCTCCCAAGGTGATAAATCTGCTGGGTTACTTCCGACTTTCAAATCTTGGCACCCCAG
>JBIKVL010000463.1:0-4441 GCA_044356875.1 Pirellulaceae bacterium
AGCCGAATCGAGGTCTTGGGAATGAAACGGACTGGTAACGGTATGGTCCGGGGACTGACTGGGCTGGGAATGGCGCGGGCTGGGGACTGAGCGGACGGGGAACGGTGCGGGCTGGGAATGGCGCGGGCTGGGGACTGAACAGGGTTCATAGACGCTGGGAAGAGTACGGATGAATCTCGATCGACGACGATTACTGGGCGCCGCTGGCGTGTCGCTGGCGTTGCCACTGTTGGACCGGTTTGCTCGCGGCTCCGACACGTCCGGGGAGAACTCACCGCGGCGGCTGGTTTGCATTTGCGCGCCGCTGGGATTTCATCCGCCCGATTTCTTTCCCGTCCAGGCGGGCACGGACTACGAGGCGTCGCCGTATTTGTCGCAGTTGACGCCGTTTCGTAGCCAGTTCTCCGTGATCTCGGGGTTGATGCACACGGGCAACAGTCCCGGTTTCGCGCATCAGGCGACGGCGAGTTTTCTGACGGGGGCTCCTGGCGCGGGTCGGCCCGGTTTTCGCAATTCGATTTCGCTGGACCAGTTTGCCGCCGAGCAGATCGGTGGCGAGACGCGATTTCCCAGTTTGGTGTTGTCGGGCGAAGGCTTGGGGCTTTCATGGACTCGCACCGGCGCCCAGATTCCCGCCGACAATTCGCCATCCCGCGTATTCGCCCGCCTGTTTCTCGAAGGCGATTCCCGCGAAGTGCAATCGCAACTGAGGCGACTCAAGGAAGGCCGCAGCATCCTGGACGACGTGCGCGATCAGGCGGCCGGATTGCGGCACGATCTGGGGACCGGCGATCGCGAGAAGTTAGACGAGTACTTGGCCAGCGTCCGCGACCTCGAAAAGCGGATGACTCGCGATGCCGTCTGGTTTCGCACGCCCAAGCCGAGGGTCGACGTGAAGCCGCCGACCGACAACCCGAACGCGGCCGACATTTTGGGGCGGGCCAGATTGCTGTTCGACTTATCCCATTTAGCGTTGCGCACCGATTCGACGCGGTTGATCACGATCATGCTGCCGGGAAGCACGTACGCGCCGCCGATTCCCGGCGTCAGCTTGGGCCATCATGACCTGTCGCACCATGGCAAGGATCCGGGCAAACTGGCGCAATTGAGGATCGTCGAGTCGGAGACGATGAAGACGGTGGCCGAACTGCTGGGAAAACTGCAAGCGAGCCGTGAAGGCGACTCCAATCTGCTCGAACGAACGGCCGTTTTCGTCGGCAGCAATCTGGGAGACGCGAGCAGCCATTCGGTGAAGAATCTCCCCGTGTTGCTTGCGGGCGGTGGTTTCCGCCATGGCGGGCATTTGGCCTTCAATCCCGACGATCCACCACCGCTCTGCAACCTGTATGTCAGCCTGTTGCAACGGCTGGGGCTCGACACCGACCGGTTCGGAAACGGCAACTCCACGCTGACAGGCTTGGAGTTCGCTTCTTAGGGGGTTTGTCCAAACGCGCGCTCGTCCAAACGCGCGCGCGTCCAAACGTGTTTTCGTCCAGGCGCGTTTTCGCTCTGGCGGCTTTGCCCTTTGCCGCGGTGAAGCGGCTTTCTTGAAAGCCGCACACCACAGATCGGCTCGACGGTTTAACCGCAATGCCGTTCAATATTCCGTAAACAATTGCGGGATAGAAGGTTGCGTCGCGGTTTCGCGGGGCGGTCGGAACCCGATCGTCAGCAGTGCTACGGCACGTTTTCGCGGTCGGTCAATCGTTGCCGATTCTTTGGCCGAAGGCCAAACTCAACGTAGCCTAGGGCAACGCCCTAGGACGCGTGACCGATCCATCACAATTGGTTGGCTGAAAGCCAACCTCACCATCGCCAATGGGAGGGATTGGCGATATTCAACGAATTGCCGCAAAATGGGCCCTTTTGAGGCGACACAATGGGGTGAGGTTGGCCTTCAGCCAACAGGGGCAATTGTCCTACCCTCGGGTGATTCCGAGTATCTTTAACCTTCCCTTTTTCAGCAAACACAAGCTTCTCAGTAACCGAGGCTTAACGCTAATTGAACGGTATTGGCTTTAACCGAGCGTCGCCTGCGGGTCGAACAGCAAAGGGAAAAAGGAACCCGTCATCGGCTGGCCGCGTGGCACGGGCGGCACTCCACGCAACATCGGCTCGTCGCTGTCCGAACGCACGCCATCCAAAAACACGTTGATCACCGCCGCCCGCCGGGGGAGTTCGGTGCGGTTCGCGAACGAGCCATGGACCATGAGCGGATGGTGGAAGGTGCATTCGCCCCGTTTCAGTTCGACCGCCACGGGGTTGATGAACTGTTCCCACTGCGCGGGCGTGAGCACTTCGCGGATCGCCTCCATGTTGCCTGCCAAGCCAGTAATCGGCAGCAGGTCCCAACGATGGCTTCCGGGAACGTAATGGACGGCCCCGTTGGCCACCGTGCTGTCGTCCAGCCCAATCCAGCAGGTGAGGTGGGCCATCGGTTTGGTGCGGGTCCAGTAGGAGTAATCCTGATGCCACGCCACAACGCCGCCATGCCGCGCCGGCTTGCAAAACAACTGGTCGTGCCAAAAGCGCACGCGTCCGCCGAGCAGTTGGCTGGCGGCGACCGTGAAACGAGGGTTCCATAACAGATCATGAAACCCGGGTCTGAGCCGCCATGCCCCGAGCGCATGGAACAACACTTGGTTCGGATCGCCCGACTCGTTCGTGTGGTACTCGTACCATAGCTCCGAGCCGTCATGACCGGGCGTGAAGAACTCTTGCAGTTCCGCTCGCAGCGTTTCAATCTGGTGGTCATCCAACATTCGCACGCCTGGGAGATATCCGTTCTCCTCGTAAAAACGGACCTGTTCGGCGCTGATTCGCAGTGCCCGCCAAGCCTCGGCGGTCGTCGGCAGCGTGAACAGCCCGCTCGTGAGGCCATGCTGGGTGGAAAGATCGTTCGCCATCGCCAATTCCTTTGCGGTCGCCGCGTTCGAAACTAATGGTTGCTTACCCTGCCACCAACCGCGCGGACTTCGGTCGGCTGACCACCCACCTTGAAACCATTGATGGTTTGGCGGTCGTCCAACGAAAAAATCATTACGGTGCCATCGCCCGGATTCGAGTAAACCGCGCGACGCTGATCGGCGTCCACGGACAGCACATGATTCGCGTTTTCCGCATGGTTGCCCACAGCAACCGTTGCGGCCAACTTGGCATCCGCCCAGTCGCCATCGCGATTGGGATCGAGTTCCAAAATGGCGAGCCGATCCGAAGATTTGCCAGTCGCATTGGGGGCCGTATTGCCAGCCGCATTTCCAGCCCCATTGCCCGCCGCCGCCGGCGCTTCCAGAAAGACAAGCGCGAGCGGTTGGCCACGACGGTTGCGCATCAGTTCAAGACGTCCTGGCCGTGCATCTGCGGCCGCGTTCAGAGATACGCGGCGAACTCGCGGCGAGGCAACGGCGGCGTCGATGGAACAGAAGGCGGCGGCGGAGCCAGTTCCTTGGCAAAACGCTACGTATCGACCATAAACCGACATCGGACCGAGCGGCCCGTCGCTCGCCGCTCCGCCCTCCATGGGGCTCCCGTCGTCCGCGACGGCTTGGACCGGATATTGCGATGCGTCGGCGGCAATCCGGCTGGGAACCGCGAACCATTCGAGCTTTCCACCGCCGGACACGAACACGCGATTGTAAGTCGTCGCCATCTGCTCGACTGGCGCTGCCGCAAGTTTCACAGTTGTGACCGGTTTATCATTGCCTGCCGCTTTCAACAAAGTGACATCGACACGACCGGCGTTTCCGCCCTCCATACCCGTCCCGCCCGCGAACGCCACCACGTTGGCGATCGCGGCCAAAGCGGCGCCATCGCCACCCGCGTGAACGGCGACGCGGCGAAGCAACGAGTCGGCGGTCGCGTTGCTCGCGATGTTGTTGGGATCAAACCGAGCAAATCCGCCACCCTGATAGGTCCAGAAGAAAGCGCCCGCCTGCTGCAGAAGCCGCGTGGGATTTTGCTGTTTCGTGTCCATCGACATCGCTCGGACCCGCGGCGCGATCGGGTAAATCCAATGACTGTGATCGCCGTGGGCCTCTTCATAGGCGCCGCATTCGACGAGCAACCAGCCGCGAGCGGCCGCCGGCTCCCGAGCCGACACGGCGACCAGCAACATCCCGGCCGACACTTCCAGTCCAATGATTTCCTGTTGGGCCGGATCGAGCGTTGGAAAGCCGGCGATCGATTTCACGGCGGTCATCTGTGGCCGCTCGCCCGCCAACAGTTCCGCCCATTTCACCATCTGCGTTTGCCGATCCACGAAGAAAACGCGGGTCAGAACCTGTGGCGGCTGGATGGCCTGGGTCACTCCCGTCGCAGTGACCGTCATGGCAAGCGTGACTACAAACAGGGCCGCCGCCCATGGCACTCGCCGCTTCGCGAACACAATCGGGCGGGAACACGCGGCACCCTTAGATGAGCATTCGGACGAAAATCGAACAAC
>JBIKVL010000464.1:0-4428 GCA_044356875.1 Pirellulaceae bacterium
TGCAGGAACTCGCGAATCTCCTCGGCGGCCTTGTCGAAGTTCGCGGGCGGCAAGCTTTCGCCGGGCCGCGATTCCATGACGGGTTTGCCTCGCATGACCAGTTCGATGACCGCAGGCGGGAAGCCACCCGGCGGTTGTCCCATGCGGCCGCCGATCAGATCGATCACCGATTCCGGGAAGGCGAACTCGCGTTCCCCCTTCAGCAGATCGGTGGCGGAGAGGTTGTTCGCGACGAGGAACAACGCCATATCGCCGACCGCCTTTGAGGTTGGCGTGACTTTGACGATATCGCCGAACAGGTCGTTGACTTCGGCGTAGGCGCGGCAGACTTCGGTCCAGCGTTCGGCGAGCCCCAAGGCGCCTGCTTGCTGATGCAGGTTCGTGTACTGTCCGCCGGGCATCTCGTGGTTGTACAGGTCGGTGGTGGCGGGCACCATTTCACAGTCGAACGGCTTGTAGAATTCGCGGACCGCCTGCCAGTAATTCGCCATGGCGTCGAGGTCGGGCGTATGCAGGCCGGTGTCCCGTTCCGTGAACTTCGCCGCCTCGACGAGCGTGTTGAGGTTCGGCTGGCTGGTGCCGCCGGACATCGGAGCCATCGCCGCATCGATCACGTCCACACCTTGGTCGGACGCCTTCAGCAGGGACGCGGCCTGGATACCGGCCGTGTCGTGCGTGTGGAAGTGGATCGGGATGCCGATTTCCTCCTTTAGCGCCTTCACGAGCCGCTCGGCCGCGTAAGGTTTGCAGAGCCCCGCCATATCCTTGATCGCCAGAATGTGGGCGCCCATTTTTTCCAATTGCTTGGCGAGCTCGACGTAGTATTTGAGCGTGTACTTGTCGCGCTGCGGATTCAGGATGTCGCCTGAATAGCAAATCGCCGGCTCGCAGATTCCATTCGTCTGCAGCACGGCTTCCATGGCGACCCGCATGTTCGGCACCCAGTTCAAGGCGTCGAACACGCGGAACACGTCGATGCCCGCCTCGGCGGCCTCCTTGACGAACTCGCGTACGATATTGTCCGGGTAGTTCGTGTAGCCGACCGCGTTCGACGCCCGCAACAACATCTGGAACGGAATGTTCGGAATCCGCTCGCGCATGTCGACGAGGCGTTGCCAGGGACATTCCTTGAGGAACCGCATCGCCGTGTCGAACGTGGCCCCGCCCCACATTTCCAGCGAGAACAGGTTCGCGCAGCGCCGCGCGTAGGCGTCGGCGATTTCAAGTAAATCGTGCGAACGGACCCGCGTCGCCAGCAGCGATTGGTGCGCGTCCCGGAAGGTCGTGTCGGTGACGAACAGTTGACGTTCGCGGAGCAGCCATTGGCAGAACCGCTGGGCGCCGAGGCTGCGGAGCTTGTCGCGCAGGCCGGGCGGAACGGGCGAATAACGATCGACGGCGGGCACTGGCGCCGGTTCGCGGCGCGTCGCCTTCGGCCGATCCTTCACAAGCGGATTGCCGTTGACGATCACTTCCCCCAGGTAGCTCAAGATCTTGGTCGCGCGGTCGCGGCGCTTGGGCAACGAGAACAGGTCGGGCGTTTCGTCGATAAACCGCGTCGTAGCCGTTCCCGACAGGAATTTCGGGTGCGTGATCAGCTTGATGAGGAACGGGATGTTCGTCTTCACGCCGCGGATGCGGAACTCTTGGAGGCAGCGTTCCATCCGTCGAGCGGCGTCGATGAACCGCCGGCCGCGGGCGGAAACCTTGACCAGCAACGAGTCGTAAAAGGGATTGACGACGGCGCCGCTGAACGCGCTGCCGGCGTCGAGCCGAATCCCCATGCCGCTCGCCGACCGGTAATGGGCGACCCGGCCATAGTCGGGCATGAAATTGTTCGCGGGGTCCTCGGTGGTCACGCGGCATTGCACGGCGAACCCGTTGGTCCGGATGTCGGCCTGGGATGGCAGGCCGATTTCGGGGTCGCCGAGCGGCGTGCCTTGGGCGATCAAGATCTGCGATTTGACGATATCGACGCCCGTCACTTCCTCGGTGACCGTGTGTTCGACCTGGATCCGCGGGTTGACCTCGATGAAGTAGTAGCGGTTGGTTTCCCGATCCAGCAGGAACTCGACGGTGCCCGCGTTTTCATAGCGGACTTCGCGGCCGATGGCGATCGCCGCGTCGCACAGCGCGTTGCGGACCTTCGGATCGAGCAACGGCGCGGGGGCGATTTCCACCACCTTTTGGTGGCGGCGTTGGATCGAGCAATCGCGTTCCCACAGGTGGACCAGGTTGCCGTGCTTGTCGCCGAGCAATTGGACTTCGATGTGGCTGGCTTGGGAGATGAACTTCTCGACGAAGACGTCGGGGCTGCCGAAGGCCGTCAACGACTCGCGCCGCGCCTGCTCGAATTGGGCGACGAAATCCTTTTCCTCGCGGACCACCCGCATACCGCGGCCGCCGCCGCCCTTGGCCGCCTTGAGGATCACGGGATAGCCGAGCTCGCGGGCCACACGCAGGCCGTCGTCGGCGTCCCGCAGCGATTCACTGCTGCCGCCCAGCACAGGCACTCCCACCCGCTGAGCCAAATTGCGGGCGAACGTTTTATCGCCGAGCTGTTCGAGGGCTTCGATCGAAGGCCCCACGAAGATGATTCCCGCCTTTTCGCACGCCCGAGCAAGCTCAGGGTTTTCCGACATGAAGCCATAACCCGGATGGATCGCGTCGACGCCTTGCCGCTGGGCCAGCGTGACGACGCTCTGGATGTCCAAGTAGGCCCGGATCGGCTCGCCCGGCTTGCCGATCTGGTAAGCCTCGTCGGCCTTAAAGCGGTGCAGCGCGTAGCGATCCTCATGCGTGTACATGGCAACCGTGCGGATGCCAAGTTCGTGGGCGCTGCGGAAGACGCGAATCGCGATTTCGCTGCGATTCGCCACCAATAGTTTTGTGATGCGTTTCATGGAAAAAATTCTACCTTGCCGCCGTTTCGGGCAAAGGGGCTGCGTTGGAGGACGCCGCGGTGGAGGACACGAAGAACGGGCGGTGGCCGGCGGAGACGGGCGACGCGAAGCGAACGGGAAGTTGAAAGTGAATCGATCCGGGAATGGAACGCGGGTGGCAAGCGGACTCTATCGAACGGTTCCATGCCACTCGACCCGCAAGGCGGTGGGCGATAAAGGGAGCAAGGGGTTAGGAACGGGGTGGCAGATCGAACAGGGTCGCGCCGCCTTCGGCGCCGGCGGCGGGCAGGACGGCCGGGAGCTCCAGGGTGAAGCGGCTGCCCACCCCGAGTTGGCTTTCGACGCGAATGTCCCCGCCATGCTCGCGGAGGATTTTACGGCTAACCGGTAACCCCAGTCCCGTGCCACGGTTGCCTTTTCGCGATTCGAAGGCGTTGAAGATCCGCTCCAGGTCCGCGTTTTCGATTCCCGCGCCATTATCGGCGACCTCGATCCGCAGTTGACCTGTCGCCAGGTCGTGCTCGACCGCGACTCGAACGGCGCCGTCGGCGCGGCGATCACACGCGTCAATGGCGTTGGTGACGACATTCAGGATCGCGCGATGAAGGCCGTCGGCGTCGAAGACCAGCGGCGCGATCGGTGGACCGGCGGACCAATGCAGGGAGACGTTCGCGTCGCGGGCCCGAGTCTGCATCAGTTCCACCACATCCTGCACAACGTCTTGGATGCGGGCCGGAGCCAATTCGGGGTCGCGTTCCTTGCTGAGCGTCAGCATATCCATGACCAAACTGGAGATCCGTTCCTGATTCCGCTCGACGATCCGCCAGCCTTTGCGGATCGTCTCGGTCTGGGCCGCCTTGAGCCCTTCGTCGATGAGGTAGCTGCCGCCACGGATTCCCTGCAAGATGTTCTTGATGTGGTGCGAGAGCGTGGCGATCGTCTGTCCCACGGCCGCCAACCGTTCCGCCTGCACCATGGCCGAGTAGAACGCCGTGTCCTCGACCGCCAACGCCGCCTGTCGGCCGATGGCGACCATCAACTGCAGGTGGTCCTCGGTGAAGCGCGACACGGGCCGCTCGGCGAACAGTTCGGGCGGACGGTAGGTGTCGATGTAGATGACGCCGACGATGCCGTAGCGGCCCTGCATCGGCACGCAGATCGCCTCGCGGACCCGTGACGTAACGATGCTGCCGGCCGCATCCCAGCGGTTGTCCTCCCGCGCATCGCTGGTCACCACCCCTTCCTTGCGTTGCAAAACGTAGTCGAGGATGGTGCGGCTGATCGCCATTTTGCCGTCGCCCCGCGATCGCTTGCGGTCCCGCCGAGCTTTCGGCTCCAGTTGGTTGGTCTCCGCATTGAGCAGCATGACGCAGCCGCGGTCCGCCTCCACCCACTCGAAGATCAACTCGAGGATCCGCTGCAATAGCGCGTCGATTTCGAGCGTCTGGCTGACCGCCATCGCCGTCTCGTACATGACCCGCAGGTCGCGGTCGCGCCGCGCGGTGGCAGTGGCGGCAGTGACGGC
>JBIKVL010000465.1:0-4427 GCA_044356875.1 Pirellulaceae bacterium
GGTGCCGGGTCCGGCCGTGGTCGTAGAGCCGGGCAAGAAACGCCCTGACGTCACATCGCTGAAAGTTCGTTTCACGGTCGCCGCCGACGCCACGCCGGGCGTGCGCGACTTTCGACTCGCGACGCCACAAGGGGCGAGCACGGTGGGGCAACTGGTGGTGGTGCGCGATCCGGTGGCGGTCGAGTCGGCGGACAACGACCGGCCCGAGAAGGCGTTGATGGTGACGCTTCCCGCCACTTTGTGCGGCGCGATCGAAAAGGCCGAGGATGTCGATTATTTCCGCTTCAAAGCCGAAGCGGGCCAAGCGTTCACCTTTCATGTCCGTTCGTCGCGGCTCCAGGATCGCATTCACGATCTGCAGACGCATAGCGATCCGATCCTCATGCTGAGGACAGCTGCCGGCAACACTTTGGCCGCCTCGGACAATTATTTCCAGGGCGATCCGCTCTTGAGCCATCGGTTCGAGCAATCGGGCGAGTACCTGCTCGAAATTCGCGACGTGCGATACGAGGGCAATACCTACTGGGAATACTGCATCGAGGCGCATTCGCGGCCGTTCGTCGAGACCGTCTTTCCGTTGGCCGTCGCGCGGGGCCAGTCCGCCCAGTTGGAATTAACGGGGTATCAGTTGCCGGCCGACGCTTCATCCGTCGTATGCTCGACGCCGATGGACCTGCCGACCGGGCCGCGTTCCATCCGTCTGCCGATGGGCTCGGACCTAACCGATCCGGTCAATGTGCTGGTGACCGACTTGCCGCTCGTAATGGAGGCGGCGGGCGACAACCATCTGCCGGCGTCCGCCCAAATGATCGCCGTGCCTGCGGGGGTGAATGGGCGGATCGAAGCTGATTCGGACATCGATCTGTTCGCGTTCGAGGCGAAGAAGGGCGAGGCGTTCGTGTTTGAAGTCGCGGCGCGGCGCCGTCAGTCGGGCCTCGATTCCCATCTGCGGGTCCTCAACGACAAAGGACAGCAACTCGCGGCGAACGACGACCTGCGAATCGGCAAACGCAACTACGCCGACTCGCTGTTGGAGAACTGGGTGGCACCCGCCGACGGCAAGTACCTGCTCGAAGCTCGCGATGTGCATTTGCGGGGCGGAGCGAACTTCCCCTACTTCCTGAAAGTGGACCGAGTGAAGCCGGGATTCGAACTGTACGTCGACACGGACAAAACGCAGGTCGCGCCCGGCGGTTGCGCGGTGATCTATTGCCGAGCCGAACGGAAGGGTGGATTCACGGGACCGATTGAACTGAAGATCGACGGCCTGCCCACCGGCGTACACGCGACCTGCGGACGGATTCTCGCGGATAAATCGCAAGACGGCTGTATCGTGCTCGAAGCCGATCCGGACTCGCCGCTCCAAATCGCGAACGTGACGATCCGGGGCGAAGCCGTGCATCAACCGGCCGAAGGTCCCGCTGTGCCGCTCGCCGCCACCGCGATGGCCTATCAGGAGATTTACTTGCCCGGTGGCGGCCGTGGCCACTGGCCGGCCGAAACGCATGCGGTAACGGTGATGGGCTACGGTGACATCCGCTACGTCGAATTGAGCGACTACGACGTGGTGTTAAAGCCCGGCGAGTCGAAGGCGATCAAGGTGCGGATCGAGCGTAGCCCCGAGTTTACCGCGAATGTGACGCTGGAAATGCTCTACCAGCATCTGGGGTCGGTGTTCGGCAACTCGCTGCCGCCCGGCATCACGGTCGATGACAAGACTTCGAAGACCTTGTTGGCGGGCGGAGCGACCGAGGGGCAAATCGTGTTGAAGGCGGCGGCCGACTCGCCAGCCGTCGAGCGTCAACAGGCCGCCGTGCTTGCCAACGTCTCGATCAATTTCGTGATGAAGACAACCTACGCCAGCCGCCCGGTTTTCATCACCGTCGCGAAGTAGCTCGAAGACGCGGACGCCCGCCAACCTATTGTCGTTCGCTAATCGCGGTGTTGATCATACGCCCCAGTTGGAGCCACCACGAAGGTCACGAAGATCACGAAGAAAGAATCCGACGAATTCTCTAATCGCGTGACCGGGTGTGCGAACGAGGTTCACCGGCACCTTGGGCCGGGACAAAAAGTTGGCATCAAACGTCTCATTCTCCCTGATCTCCGTGATCTTCGTGCTCTTCTCGGCTGGGAGCCGTTTGGGGGCGGAGGTTAACTTCCGGGAGCCATCCCGACCTTGGCGTCGTTGTCCGATTGGCGGACTCGCCGGAGGACTTCGTTTAGTTGTTGAACGACCGCTGGTCGCTCGCTTGCCAAATCCTGCTTCTGTGATGGATCGGCCGCCAAATCGTAGAGCTCATCGGCTTTGCCCTTATGCCCGATCAGCACGAAGTTTCCCTGGCGCAGTGCGTGGCTGTTGCCGCCAGGCCCGAGCCAATACAGAACCCGGTCAGCCGGCTTCGCGGCGCCGATCAGCGTAGGCCAGCGATCGGATCCATCCCACTTCAAGTCATGAGGTGGGCGGTACCCGGCCAGCGTCGCGAACGTGGGGAACCAGTCGGCGACATGAATGGGCGATAGTTCGTCGCGCGCGGGCAATTTGCCAGGCCAGGATACGAGCGCCGGCGTTCGAATGCCTCCCTCGTACACTTGCCCTTTCTTGCCGCGCAGCAGGCCGTTGCGAGCGGGGATCGAGAACGATGGATGAGTGCCCCGGTACTGGGGATCATGGTTCTGAGTGCCTGTCGAGCCGCCATTGTCCGAAAGAAAGACGAGAATCGTGTGCTGTCGCACGCCCGCTCGGTCGAGCGCCGCGACAATATTTCCCACGCCATCGTCCAGGTGGGAAACGCAGGCGCCGTACTGCCGCACGCCAGGGTCTGGTTCCCCCGCATATTTGTCCAGCCACTCCCGCGGTTCGTCGATTGGCAAGTGGACGGCGGTGTACGGCACGTACAGGAAGAAAGGCTCCGCCCGCTTCTTCTCGATGAACTGCACCGCCTCGCGGGTTAGCAGGTCGGTCACGTGACCATCCTCGGTGATCCACTGGCCGTTACGATGCCAGGTTTGCGAGAACTCGCCCGTCTTATAGACATGCGAGTATGAGGTGACGCCGCCGGCCAGCGATCCATAGGAATAGTCAAAGCCGAAATGCCGCGGGCCCCATTCCGGCTTGGAACCGAGGTGCCATTTTCCAATCAGCGCGGTTTCGTAACCAACCGATTGTAAGGCCGCAGCCAGTGTGACCGTCTCCAACGGATAGACTCGCTGATTGACTGGGTTGGTGCAGCCAAAACGGCTATTGAACCGGCCGCTCAGCAGAGCCGAACGCGTGGGACTGCACACTGGCAAGCTGTAATGCTGTTCCAATCGCACGCCGGCACGGGCCAGTTGATCGAGATGGGGCGTTTTGTAGGGGCTACCGTGCCAGCCAACGTCGCCATAGCCGAGATCGTCCGCCATGATCAGCACGATGTTGGGACGGGGCGGATCGGCCGCGAACACGATCGCGTGGAATAGAACGAGGGCAGCCACGAAAGAAACGACGAGAGCAACGCGACGGGGCATCGGCGGAAAAACTCCAGCGGCGGACGGGACAGCCGAGTCGCATCGTACCAGTTCGCGCTGAAATCGGCCGTGGTACCCCGCGAACCCTCCAGAGGAAAGCGGCTATTTGTCCAGCTCGAGCTTAACCTTTTCGTACGAAGGACATCTTGTCCGTCGCGACATCTAAGCCGTTGCCGTTCGTCGCATCAACGACTAGCCGCCGTAAACCTCGTCAGCTCCGATGCTCGTCACCAGGAGACGGTCGCCCCGAACGAAGCGCCATGGTAGAAAATGCCGCCCGAGTCGACGCGGGTGACAGGCGTATTGTTGGGTGGAAAGACTCCGAAATCGGTATTCGCGAACTGGTTCGGAGCCAGACCGACCCCTTCGAGCCACATCACCTGATAGCCAGCTTGCAAGGAGACGTTCGCGGTTAGTCGATACGACAGCTTAAGCCCCGTTTCGCCCACGAACGCTGGCAGAGTATTGCCGCCCGACACGCCGTACGGTGGGCCGAAATAGTTGTTCTCGCTCGCCCAGCCCATCTGTTGGTTCGCGTCGTTGGCGAAGATGCCGCCGCGGAGGAATCCATCGAGTCGCCAGTTGGGGCGTTCGAAGAGCATGGCGTCTCCGCCGACCTGGAAACCGTAGAGATTGTTGACCGTTTGGTAGCTCCCCACCACGCGCACGATGTCGTTGTTGAACATCAACGCATACGGGCTTATCTGATCAGCCACATACGTCTCGTCCAAGCGAAGCCAGCGGAAACCGGCCACGATGGTCAGCCATTCGTTCGCGGGCCGGCGCAGGTTGACTTCGACGTTGTTGAGTCGGGAACCGTAGGTTAAGAGCGGATCCATCGTTCCCGTGGCTCGGCCAAATGTGTCGATGGCCATCCCGAATGTCCTATCCAACTGGCTGGAGGCGGACCAGCCATC
>JBIKVL010000466.1:0-4425 GCA_044356875.1 Pirellulaceae bacterium
TCCCGCTGAGCCGGTGGCGGCTGGCGGCGGAGCAGGGGAGCGACCGGGGGCGGGGAAGGCGGCGCGGCCCGGTTTCAGCGACGATCCGCTGCAGTCCCAGCGTCTGGAGAACACGGCGGAACTCGCCGTGCTCGACTTGTTCGAAGTGAACATCGAAACCCCGCCGGACCCTCAGGGCTTCATGTTCCAACCGCCGGCCGATCAACAGGCGCTGGACGAAACCGACCGGTTCCTCGCCCCGTGGCTCGCCACGCTCCCGCCCGCCTCCTAGGTTCCGTTTTGAGTCCCCGAGTAGCCATTCATCATGACGCGTATTTTCCTAGGCTTGGCGTGTTTCGCGTTCGCTCTGCTGGCCATCAACTTGTTCCTTGGTCTGTCGATCGGCGACTACAACGGTTCCGCCGCGACTTGGCGAAAAGCGATCGCCGACGTGCGGGCGATCGAACGGACCCGGCCGAAACGGGACGACCCGGAACTGCTTGCGGCGCGGGATCGTCAACAACAAGCGAATCAAGCGATGGAGCCGATGCGGGGACGCGTCCGTGCGCATTGGCTGTTCGGGCTCGCCGCCGCGCTCGTGACCGTGCTGGTGAACAGCGTGACCGTAACCTATTTCATTGGAACGAGCCGCTGGTGCAAAGAGGTCTGCGAAGCCTACTCGCTCGATCCCGAACTGGCGGCTAGGTGTTTACGTCTGAAGCGTCGGACTTTTCCCTGGGCGTTTGGCGGCATCATGGCGATCCTGGGCATCGTCGCTCTGGGCGCGTCGTCGGAGCCTGGCAACAGCATGTCCGAAAACCCGGCAGCCTGGGTCAATTATCATTTCCTGGCGGCCTTTGTCGGGCTGGCTTTCATCGGCGGATCGTTCTTGCGGCAAGCCACAAGCATCCAAGCGAATTACGCCCTGATCCAGTCGATCATGGAAGAAGTGCGGCGGGTGCGGAGCGGCCATGGACTGGAGTCGGAGACCGCCGAGGGAGTCGCGTGAAATGCGTGCTTGCGTGCAACGGGTTCGCGAAGCGAGTGTCACGGTGGGCGACGAGGTGACCGGCCGCATCGGCCGCGGAGTGCTCGTGTTGCTTGGCGTAGGACGCGACGACCGCCTCGAAGACGCCCAATACCTGGCCGATAAGATCGTCGGTCTACGAATCTTCGACGATGCGGACGGGAAGATGAATCTGTCGCTGGCCGACGTGGGCGGCGGCTTGCTCGTGGTGAGCCAATTCACGCTCTGGGGCGACTGCCGCAAAGGGCGTCGGCCGAGCTACATCGAGGCGGCGCCACCTGAAATCGCCGAACCGCTTTACGAGGCCTTTATTGGCGCGGTCGGCGCTATGGGAATTCCGACCGCTACCGGCCGATTCCGAACCGATATGCAAGTCGCGTTGGTGAACGACGGTCCGGTGACTTTATGGATGGATAGCCGCAAGGCGTTTTGACCGCCGCGTCGCAAGGAGGCGAGCGCTATGGAAACCTACGACATCATCATGCTGACGCTGCTGGGCGTAGCGACCCTCTATGGGGCTCTTAAAGGACTCGCTTGGCAGATCGCGTCGCTCGCGTCGCTCGTGTTGAGCTACCTAGCGGCCTATAAGTTCCGGGGCGAACTGGCGGCGAAGATCGACGCGACGCCGCCATGGAACATCTTCCTGGCGATGCTGATGCTTTACGCCGCCACTTCGACGGTCATCTGGTTGCTGTCCAATGCCGTCTCGGCCACCATCGATCGGTGGAAGTTCCGCGATTTCGACCGGCAACTGGGAGCGTTGGCCGGATTCGTGAAAGGCGTGCTTTTTTGCGTCGTCGTCACGTTGTTCGTCGTCACGCTGCTCGGCGAAACGGCTCGGCAATCGGTGGTTCGTTCCAAATCAGGCGCCTACATCGCCCGATTGCTCCACGACACCGACAGCATCATGCCGCCGGAAATCAAATCGGTACTGGCTCCGCATATCGCGCGACTGAATGCCGAACTCGATCCAAAACGGCGGCCTGCCACCGTCTTGGACGAATCTCGCGGCGGCGAACCGCGCGTCGCGGGCGGAGATTTGGGAGCGGCCTGGGACAAGATCCTCCCGCGGCCGCGGCCTGGCGCGCTGGATCTGCGTCGCGGCTCCGGGGCCGAGGGCCCCGGAGCCGGAGCCGGAGCCGAGAACGCGGGCGACGGCGGCGCTGCGGATGGCGAAGCGCGGGGTGTCGGGCGCGGAGATGGCTCGCGTGGCCTGGGAGCCTGGAACGGCGACGGCAATCAGGGCGGCCCGAGTGGCGCCAGCGGTCCGATTTCGCCCTACGGACGGCGCCCATTCTGAACGTTGGATGGTGCTGGCTGGTGCTAGCCGGCCAGGGATAACGATGTTCGCGCGGCGTGCAGACAGCGACGAAAAATCAACCGCGTCGCGGCTCGGGGAAGGTGATCGCCGTTTTTCGCCGGGAGCCGTTTCAGGCCGAAAAACCAGGGGCGAAAACGAACATAAGAAACATTATCGGACGTTGCCTACACCCCAATTACCCCGGGTTCCAGACGGGTTCCAGGCCGCCAAAAAAGCGTTGGTCGGCCGTCCACGCGAATCGCGGGCGGACGATGAACGGCCCGCGCAGCAACGGCAAGCGAGTGAACGGCCCGCGCAGCAACGACGCCATCGAAACGCCGCTGGCCGTTGGCTATGCCGGGCCGCCAGCCGCTTGTTCCAGGAACACGCCCATCCGTCGGAACTTCTCGTAGCGGGCGGCGATCAACTGGTCGGCCGGCTGGCCAACCAGTTCCCGGAGCTGCCGCACGAGATACTGTTTCAGCCTGGCGGCCATCGTGTGATGATCGCGATGCGCCCCGCCTGCCGGCTCGTCCAAGATCGCGTCGATGACGCGCAGCCGCAGCAGATCGGCGGAGGTGAACCGCAGCGCCTGGGCCGCCTGTTCGCGATACCCGCGGCTCTTCCACAGGATACCCGCGCAACCCTCGGGGCTGATGACCGAATAATACGCGTGTTGCAACATCGCGACCCGATCGCCCACGCCGATGCCCAAGGCGCCGCCCGATCCGCCTTCGCCAATCACCACGCAGATGATCGGCGTCTCCAGCCGGGACATCTCGAACATGCTCTGGGCGATCACGAGCGCCTGGCCGCGTTCCTCGGCGCCGACTCCCGGGTAGGCGCCCGGCGTGTCGATGAACGTGATGATCGGCAGCCGGTATTTGGCGGCCATCCGCATCTTCGCCATCGCTTTGCGGTAACCCTCGGGTTGCGGACAGCCGAAATTGCAGGCCGCCCGCTCCTTAACCGTACGGCCTTTCTGTTGTCCGACCACCAATACTTTATAACGGTCGATCTTCGCGAATCCCGTCAACACGGCCCGATCGTCGCCGAAATGCTTGTCGCCGTGCATTTCTACAAATTCATCAAACGCCAATGACAAATAGTCCGACGAATAGGGTCGGTCTTTATGTCGAGCGACTTCGACGGTTTGCCAGGGTGTCAGGTTCGAGTAAACCTGTTTAATCACATCGCCCAGTTCGCGGCGCAAATAGCGCAGCCGCTCTTCCACCTCGGGAGGCCGGTCCACCGACTGTTCCAGGACGCGGATCTGGCCTTCCAATTCGAGAATCGGCTGCTCGAACGCCAACGAGGTTTGCGCGCTGCTCATACGTTTCCATCGGCAGGGCTCCGCCCTACCCTTTCAATTTCACCTTGAAGACCCGCATCGTGCGGTAAATCTTGAGAAACTCGTCCATGCTCGATGGCCGTTCATCCCGCGATTTGGCCATCGTCCGCATTACCAGCGAATTGAATTCCGGAGTCAATTGCGAATTGATCGCGTGCGGGTTTGGAACGGGCGCCCGCAAATGCTTGCCCAGAAGGTCCTCGGCGCTCACGCCCGTGTAAGGAACCTTGCCCGTGAGCAGTTCGTAGAGCATGCACCCAAAGCTGTAGATGTCCGACCGGTAGTCGATCGCTTCGCCGCGAATCTGCTCCGGGGACATGTAGCTGCGCGTGCCCGCGATCTTCGAACGGCCGCTGAACAGCTTGGCCAGTCCTTTCGGCGGGCGGATGGCGATCGCGAAATCGATCAATTTCACGTCGCCCTCTTCGGAGACCAAATAGTTGTCGGGCTTGATATCGCGATGGACCCAACCTTGGCCATGCACGTAATTCAGCCCCTCGGCCGCGAGTTCGATGATTTTCGGAATGACCGGCACCAGCGGCTCGACTCCGCCTTCCCGCAGCAGCAGTTTGAGATTTTTAAACTGGCTCAATTCCAGGATCAGGTACGCGATGTCCTTGTCCGTGTTGAACTCGTAAATCTCGATGACGTTGGGATGTTTGAACTTTTGGGCGACCTCGAACTCGTGCTTCAGCAAAGCGACTTCGTCCGGCTTTTTCGCATGTTCCGGTTGGAGAAGCTTGGCGGCCAGCCGCTTCGAATCACCAT
>JBIKVL010000467.1:0-4420 GCA_044356875.1 Pirellulaceae bacterium
CACTGATTGGGACGGCACTGATTGGGATTCGGCGGTCGATGGCTTGGCGAGCGCGAGATAGACGCGATCGACGCCGATGGCGAACCCGATGGCGGGGACGTCTTGAGGCGCGCCGAGCGATCGGAGGAGGTGGTCGTAGCGGCCGCCGCCGCACACTTCGCTGGCGCCGCGGAGGCAGGGCGCGTGCAGTTCGAACATGAAGCCCGTGTAGTACTGCAAGGTGCGGCGCAGCCGCGACTTCACGAAGAGCCGAGCGGCTGGCGTGCCGAGCGCTTCGAGGCATTCGAGCCGCTCGCGGAAGCGGCGGACCAGTTCCGCGACCCGGATCAGTTGGAAGTCGTCCGCGATCGCCGCCAGTTGGTCGACCGCTTCGCTGGCTGGCCCTTCGACCGACAGCAGGCGCCGCAGGCAGGCGTCGGCTCGCGGGGACAACTCCGAACCAGCTTGGCGTTCCAATTTCGAAACCATCCGCTCGGCGATCTCTTCGATCGATCGGCTGCCGAGCTCCTTGGTGTTGGTGAGCGCCATGATTTTGCGGACGAACTGCCGGACGTTGTCAGCGCGGAGGTTGGCCAGTTCGCCTTCGAAAGTCGGCAACGCCGCCGCATCGCTCGCTTCGCCGCCGTGGGTTTGCCGCGTTTGTTGCGCTTGCAGCTGGAGCGCGTCGAGCACATCCGGCGCGTTGAATCGGCCGGCGATGCGGTCCCGCGTCGTCTGGGGAACTTCCAATTCGTCGAGCGCGGCGGCGAGGAGTTCGAAGTCGTTCAGCCAAATCTCGACATCCGCGAGACCACAAGCCGCGACGCCGCGGTACGCGAGCGCGACCGCCTCGGCGTCGGCCGCCGCGATCGCCTTGCATCCGAAGAACTCGACGCCCACTTGGTGGAATTCGCGGTACCGACCGAAGCTCACGGGGTCATAGCGGAAGACCGGCCCGTCGTAGCACAGCCGCTGCGGATGCTGCTGCGAGTGGCAGTGTTCCAGATAGAGTCGGCAGGTGGGGATCGTGAGTTCGGGGCGTAGGCACAGTTGGCGGCCCGTCGGGTCTTGGAACGAGTACATCCGCTGGCGGATTTCCTCGCCCGAGCGGTCCACGAACGGCTCGACGTTATCGATGATTGGCGGCTGGACGAGGACGAACCCGTGCCTGCGGAATTCGGCGAGGATCGCATGGCGGATGCCGTCGATCGCATCCTTCTCGGGGCCAACGAGGTCCCGCGTGCCCGCCGGGCTGACCAACGGTTTTGGACTCATGAGGCCCCTCGCGTCGCGCGTTGCACAATTTCCTGGACTTCGGCGACCAACCGACTCCGCGGGACAACCCGCTGGGCGGGCTGTTCCTTGCGCCACACCAGTTTGTCGGTGATCTGTTCGGAGAGCTGTTTGCCGGCGAGCATGTCTTTGAGGGTGACTTCGCCCCGTTCGAACTCGTTTGAGCCAGCGATGACGACCACCGGCGCGAGGCGCCGGTCGGCGTACTTCAATTGCTGGCGGAACCCGCCAGCGCCCAGATAGAGTTCCGCGGGAATGCCCGCTTCCCGCAATTCGTTGGTCATGCGTTGGTAGTCCGCCAAGCGTTCGCGATCCATGGCTGTGACGACGACCGGCCCCGGGAGCGTTTCGGCATGCTGGCCACGTTGCTTAGCCAACGCGGCGAGCAACCGGTCGACGCCGATACTGGCTCCGGTCGCGGGCACCTTGTTTCCGGTGAAGCGTTCGACGAGGTAATCGTACCTTCCACCGCCGGCCACGGAGCCGAATTTTCGCTTTTCCCCGTCCTCGTCCACCAGGAAGGTGAGTTCGGCTTCGAACACCGGTCCGGTGTAGTATTCGAGTCCGCGGACGACGTTGGTGTCGAAGGTGACGAGCGACGAGGGTAGGTCCATGGCGTCGAGCAACGCGTGGATCTCGCGGAGCTCGGTGACGCCTTCCCGGCCGGACTCGCTGTCCCGCACCAACCGTTCGGCCGCATCGCAAGTCGCGGCGCGGTCGCTCTGGCTGCACTGCAACAGCCCGAGAATCATTTCGATTTGGGCCGGCTCGAGCTTGGCGCCGTCGGTGCGTTCACCCGAGGGATCGGTGCGGCCGGCTCCTAGCAGTTGGACGACGCCTTCGAGTCCGAATTTGTCGAGTTTATCGATGGAGCGGAGGACCAGCAGACGGCGGGCCGGATCGTCGATGCCGGCGGCGTCGAGGACGCCGTTGAGTAGTTTGCGGTTGTTGACGCGGACGATGAAATCGGCAGCGGGAATGCCAAGTTCCCGCAGGGCCCGGCACAGGACCGCGCAGACTTCGGCGTCCGCCGCCGCCGACGCGGTGCCGACGGTGTCGAAATCGCATTGGTAGAATTCGCGGAAGCGGCCCGGGCCCGGTTTCTTCTCGCGGCGGAACACCGAGCCGAATTGGTAGCGGCGGAACGGCGTGGGCAAATCGGGGTGGGCGGCAACGACCCGGGCGAGCGGCGCCGTGAGGTCGTACCGCAGGGCGATCCATTCCCCATCGTCGTCCCGCAACGCGAACACGCCGCCTCCCGGCGCGTCGGTGTCCGGCAGGTATTTGCCTAGGGCGTCAAGGTATTCGATGGAACTGGTTTCGAGCGGTTCGAAGCCGAACACCGCATAGACTTTGCAGATTGTTTCGATCGCTTTGCGGCGCGCGTGGAAGTCGGCCGCGAACGCGTCGCGAAACCCGCGCGGCAACCGCGCCTCCGGACGTACGGTGGACACCGGTGGAACTCCTGAAAACCGTGCTGTTGCTTCGGGGGGACCCGTTCGAGTCCGATCAGCAACCGGTAAATGAAATGAGGCGAGCCGGTCCGCCGGCTCGCCCCTTGGTTCAGTCGAAAATCGCCAGTCCTGTCGAAGGGGCTCGAACCCTTGACCTTTGGAGCCACAATCCAACGCTCTAGCCAACTGAGCTACGACAGGAATCGGAACACTGGAAAAAGTTAGCTTGTCCGTTCGCTCTTCACAAGGTCCACTTGCGGCCTGCGGGAAAAGGTTTCCGCGAGTCGCGCGACGCGGTGGAGGTGGACGGCGGCGATATGTCGGCACCGAGGGCCGGCGAAAACTCTGAAGATGCGGCGTTGAAGACGCCGTCATTGGAAATCCCCGTGCGGTTGCCAGTAGCGAGACGACGGTACGGAGTGGATACGGCGAACTGGGAAGAGGTGGCACGGACGTTTCTCGTCGCTTTCGCTGGTGGACGCATAAGTGGTTACAGGTAATAAGGTTGCCAATCTCGCGTTCCAAGCTGCCGAAGTCAGAAACCACCTGCGAATCGCCTGCGGGCCCAAATCGCCATCAAAAAAAGACAGTCTATTGCTGATTCGTCCTTGGCCCGAGGCCGCCCGGCAAGGCCAGAATCCTCGCGGATTTCAGCCGTGGGCCATGGCGATTGAGGGGCAAACGGCGGCGTTCAACCTGCCACCGACACGCCGAAGAGGGGAGAATGGGCTTCGACATGCCAAACTTCAGCCCAAACTATCACGCGACCCCACTGCGGAAGGGGTGTTGCGAGCTGTTTCGCGCGTCCGGAATAAGAACGCGCGTAGCAAACCCCGTAGCTATTTGCCGACAGCTTTTTAGAGGGCATTCGAGGATCGGGCCCACGTCAGTTTTGCGAGGCTCGGTTGGCGGTGAAAAACGTCAAAAGGAGATTTGGCGATTCCCGTGGTAAGCTGCGGCAACTTGATGGACAAGTGAAGCATTTTTTCCCTGGGGAGCCACGGCATGGACGCCGATTACGACGCGTTGGAGCGAAAAAGTTGGAGCTTTTGACGCAATTGGCGGACCTGGAAGTCCAGCAGCGGCGACGATCCATCTCGCGGCTGATATCCGTTCGTTCGACCGCGCGGCGCAGATGATGCGGCAGGTGATCGGACATAGCCCTTCGGCCAAGACAATCGAAAGACGGACTCGCCGAGTCGGTGCTGAATTGGCTGCGAGGGGCGGCGCTGCCAGCGAGCGCGGGGAAGTCAGCGTCGCCGATGTCGCTGTCGTGTCGTGTTGTGCGACGGTGGCCGCATTCGAACACGCGCCGCGAACGCCGGTCCTGGCGTTCACGAAGCCGCTTGGCGTGAAACAAAGAATTCCTCGTTTGAACGCACGAAGGCCCCGGCCGAATCATCCAAGGATCCATGTGCGACGCTTCCCGACACTTTCCGTCGCGTGGCGTTCGGCATGCCAATGAAACGCGAAGACGGTCGCCTCCAAGACGACCTACGGCACCGTCCCGGATGCGTCTTCACCCGCCGCCTACCACCTGTTGTCGCGACATAAGCTGACGTGGGCTGACCGGCCAGTCCGACGGCCAGTCCGAAATCCTAGGGCCCACGTCGCGGCTTGATTGGTGACGCCGGAGGAACGTCCATTGGCGGGGAAAACTGCCGCATGGGTTTAGTTCCACAAAAATTTTTTTT
>JBIKVL010000468.1:0-4406 GCA_044356875.1 Pirellulaceae bacterium
AACCACGATAGCGACGCACGATCAGTTCCAACTCGTAAGACCGCAACCGGGGATCATTGCGGAATCCCCTGCCCCGAACGTCTTCCAACAACGGCAACAGTTGCCCGTCGGCCGTCTCCAACGCCAAGGTCCGTTCCCGGGCCTCGTCCACGGTCTTCACTCCCGCGAGCCGTTGCATCGCTTCGCCAAGAAACACCACGCGGCCCCGCACCGTCTCGACCACGAACCGCGGCGGATTCTCCGTTGTCGACGCGGGAGCCGCTCCTACGACACCGTCCACGTTCACGCGTGCGGGAACGCGAGCCGGTTCGTCCGCGATGGCCGCAGACCCGAAAAACGCCACGAGGCAATACGTCAGAGCGATCCGGAACGAAACTGCGGCAGCGGTTGAGCTAATCGAGAACAATCGTCGCATCGAATCAGTCGCTCGCATGTCCCACGACGACCAGGTCCAACGACTGCTTTCCGGACTTGTCCCCGGTTTTGGACTGCCCCACCACGTGGACAATCCACCACTCGGCTTGTTCGTTGTGACGGAGGGAAAGGCCGGCGGCATCGGCATTGTCAGGACGTTGGAGAGACAGCAACAACGGATGATTCGAGCCCGCGGCGGCGGCGCTCTTCATGGCCAACGTCTTGTAATCGAGCGGTTCGGCCGATTGCTCGTCCGCGGCCTTGACTAGCACCAAAAAATCGCGGATGGGCGAAGTGCCGACGTGGGCCCCATCGACCGGTTGCTGACCATAACGCAGCGTGTAAACGCCATCCGCGACAACTTGGTCGCGGAAATCGCTCGCCTTGCGCGGGTACCGAACCGCCCCAATCACTTGGCCCGGCTGGAACGGATACAGAACATCCCCCTTCGGCTTGGCGTCGGCCGCAATCGACCATTCCTTGCAGAGCCACACCTCGCAGACCACCCGCGACGCCCCGCGTACCACTTTGAAGGAAGGTCCGCCGAGCAAATCGGCGATCGCCGGCGGCAAGGCGTCCTTCGGCGGCGCCGAGTCGCTCGGTTCCACCTTGTGATCGACAGCGTAGGCCGCGGTGGCGGACACCGAAAGCGACGCAACGAGTACAGCGAATACGGCGCGGAGCGCGGAGCGGGAAAACATCCGAATGTCTCCGGGATTAGGCGGGATGAAAGAACGCTTACAGATGGAACTCGCCAAGGTACGCGCTGCGGCTGTTGGGCAGCGACCAGCGATTGCCGAGCCCTCGGCCCTTGAACTCGGATTCCGTGCAGACGCCAGCGGCGAAATACTTGAGCGACGTGAGCGGCGGATAGTAGGCGACTTCGTTCGTGCAGATGCAGTCGTGCGGCCGCGCTTTGCGGGTCAAAACGTTCACCCAAGAACCGGCCTTCACCTTCCCAACCAACGTGCCCGGATCGACCGAAACTTCGATCGGTTGCGTTTCGACCCGCACGATCGAGCGTCCCGCTTTGCCGGTCTGCTTTTTGGCGAACGCGATCAACGCCTCCCGCTGGGCCGGGTTTGCACGCTCGTCGACAATCACCAGCGACTTGATCGATTCAGGAGCGTCCAGTCCGCCGAAGCCGAGCGTCTCCGACGCCCGCACCACCATGACGACATTCAAACCGGATAGATCGACGCCGTCGAATCGGCCATCGGCAACGCCCCAGGCCATCACCGCGTCCTTGCCCGTCAACGCCATCTCCGCGTTCGCGAAGCAGGGTCCCGTGTAGACCTGGCACGAACGGCTCTCGACGTAATATCCACGAATCTCGCCCCGCTCAACCGCTTTCGACTCGCGACCGGCCGCTTTGGAGGACGGCGTGCTCGAGGAAGCTGAGCTCGAGGAAGTTGCGCTCGAGGCAGCGGTCTCGGCGGCGGAGACGCTGTCCGCGGCGAGCCAGCCACCGACCGTCAATCCGGCCAACATGCTCAACGTGACGGCCGCGGAGGTGGCCATGGAGGTAGCCACGGATGAGGCCAAAACTTGGAGAAAACGAACCGTCCACAATCGCCCGCGAAGCGCCATGGAATTCCCCCTCGCACGAAAAATGAAGACCACTCCCAAACGCATCCCAGGGCGTCCGCCATTCGGCGTGAACTCGCCCCAACTCGTCGATGCAGGCAGTTTAGCCCTTCGCCGCGCCGCCGTCCATTGACGAGATCGCCAGCGGTTCGGCCACAAGCCGCTTCTGCCAGACACCCCACTGGCCATGGTTTTCGTCCACTTCGACGCGAATCTCCGCGGGAACAAACCCGTTCCGCGTTCGCAGCGCTTCCAGCAGCCGTTCGCCGAGGTATTTGGCGAGCAGCTCGGCGGTGGTCTGTGCGATCGGCAACAACGCGCAGTCGCCCCGGGGAAAAACCCAGCGGCGGTCTTCGAAGCGGGCCTCGACTTCGCCTTCGCCCACGTCAACCCGAATCGCGGGGTGCTCGAGCGGCAAGAGCATCCGATGGTCCAGTTCGTCGGTCAGCGACCGCAATTCATCCCGCAGCGCGATGAAGTCGACCACGTATTCGTTGCCGTCCAGCGGCCCCGCGACCTCGACCGCCACGGCGTAGTTGTGGCCGTGGAGCCGCTCGCAGATGTTCCCGTTGAACGTGATGAAATGCGCCGCCGCAAAGACGTGGCATTCCTTCCGCAGCCGCACTCGGAAAGTTTCGACCATCCCACCCTACCTATTCCACACCGTTCCCATTCCATTCCCGTTCGCCCCGCCACACGTGGCCTGGGTGGGGCGCTAGGAGTTCGCCGCCTTGTAGAGATTCATGGTCAAGTGCGCCTGGCCCTGGTGGTGGGCTTCATGCCAAGCCAGCAAATCGAGTACCGTCGCCAGGGTCAATTGACGTTGCGATAACGCGGGGGAGATCCAGCCAAGCTGACTTTCGTTGAACGTGGAAAGGGTAGCGAGCAGGCAGGCACGGGACTCGTCCAGTGTTTGGCGGATCGTCTCGAGCGACGGGATGTCGTCGTCGGGAACGCTGCCGCCGCGGAACCGCGCCACCAGCGCCGCGTCCTTGGGCTGCGAACCCGGCACCAGCCGCTCGGTCGCGAACAACTCCTCCGTCACCGCCACGTGCATCACTTGCCAAGCGATGTGCGCCCGCCCAGGCCCGGGGCGAAAGCCGAGCACGCGAATCGGATCCGGCTCGGCCGCCACTCGGTCGAGCAATGCGAGCGTGCGGGAACGGTAGAACGCATAGGTGTCGAAGGCGATGCGAAAGCGATCCATGATCGATCCTCGGAATGCGCTGGGCGTCGTGCCGCGTGCCCAATCGGGCCGAACGCGGCGTCCGCTGGCGGCCAGCGAACGGCCGCCTTTATAATCCGAGTCGCCTAGGAGGAACCATGCCCGTCCAGATGATGCTCGCCCGAATCGTCCTCAACGAGATTACGAATCGCAACCTGATCTTCCTGCGGGAAATCGATGGCGAACGCCAATTCCCCATCGAAATCGGCATGTGCGAGGCGAAGAGCATCGATCAACGGG
Source organism: Pirellulaceae bacterium (assembly GCA_044356875.1). Lineage (GTDB taxonomy): Bacteria > Planctomycetota > Planctomycetia > Pirellulales > Pirellulaceae > CAIXSC01. The sequence goes on from JBIKVL010000468.1 coordinate 3,467, forward strand.
TGAAGAAGCTGCACAAAACGCTCGTTCCCCCCCGACCGCTCACCCACGACCTGATCGTCCACGCCATCCAGCAAATGGGCGGCGAACTGGAGAGCATCTTGATCACGGAACTGCGGAACGACACGTACTTCGCCTTGATCCGCATCCGCCGCGGCGGCGAATTGCTGGAACTCGATGCCCGCCCGTCCGACGCGATCGCCGTCGCCGTCAGTTGCTCGCCGCCTCTGCCCATCTTCGTCGCCGAAGAGGTCGTCGAGGTGGCTAGTGGTTAGTGGCTAGTGGTTAGTGGCTAGTGGTTAGTGGTTAGTGGCTAGTGGTTAGTGGCTAGTGGCTAGTGGTGGGTGGCTCGTGGTTGGTGGCTCGTGGCGGGCAAAGCCACGATGGGGAGCGTAGCGAGGAGTGCCGTGGCCCGGCGGCTGCCACCGCATGACGACTGTCGGCGAGCTGGGGTCGAACGGCGTTTCGGGAGGAAAACCAACAATGACGATCGCCGAATTTCTGGAACTGTATCGGGCTCAACGAGCGTCCGCGATTTTGCGGACGTCGGACATGGCCTTGGCTCGGGAGGCGATGCGGGCCGCCGTGCGTGGTGGATTTCGGGTGATCGAATTCACCTTGAGTATCCCTGGGGCGGTGGATTTGATCGCCGAATTCTCCCGCGACTCGAACTTGGTGGTGGGCGCGGGAACCGTGCTGACCGTCGAGGAAGCGCGGGCGACCGTGGCGGCGGGCGCGAAGTTCCTGGTGGCTCCGGTCATGGATCCGGCGATCATTGGCGAGGCGGACCGGTTAGGCGTGGCGATGATGCCCGGGTGCTCCACGCCCACGGAGATGCTGCAAGCTTACCGCTGCGGCGCGGCGTTGCAAAAACTCTTCCCCGCCCCTGGAACCGGTCCGGCATGGGTTGCTCAAACCTTGGGCCCGCTGCCCTTTCTGCGAA
>JBIKVL010000469.1:0-4401 GCA_044356875.1 Pirellulaceae bacterium
CAAGACGCCATCGATGAAAACTTGCCGGAAGGCGACGAGGAAGCCAGTTCCGAGTGGAATTGGGGCGCGCTCGCCAAGCTTTGCAACAACCGCTACAACACCAACCTTCGCGACCGCGATCTGAAGTCGGTCGGACGCGACGCGGTATCCGAGTTCCTCCTCCAAAAGGCCCACGAAGCGATCAACAAGATCGATCTCGCCGACGGCCAAGCGTTCCTCGACGAGAGCTACGGGATTCGCTCGTTAGCCGACTGGGCACGATATCGGTTCAACTTGGAGATCAAGCCGGATGAGCTCCGCGGGCTGGATGTGGATGGCGCGAAACGGCTCCTTGTGGAAAAGGCCACAACGGCTTACGCGGACCGCGAAGCCGAGTATCCGGTGTGGGTCGGCTTCTATCGCTTCTCCACGCGAAAGGATGACGGCGCCGGAGTGCTCCATCGTTCGGAACTGGTCGACTGGGCGCGCCAGCGGTTCAATGCGCCGCTGATCGAAAGCCAGTTCGAAGGAAAAACGGTGGAGGGTTTGCAAGCGTCGCTCGTCGAGATGAATCGAAAGAATCTGGAACGCGTGCCAGCACTGCATCGACAAGCCGCCGAACGCGTCGAGCGGTTGTTCGCGGATGCCGGTCCGCAGGCCACCGCGTTCCAGGCGGGCGGCCAGACCGGTCTCGACGCTTTGATCCAATGGACGGAATCCAATCTGTTCCAGAAGCTGTCGCTGGAAAAAATCTCGGGCCTGAACCGGGAACAGTTGGCGAGCCGACTGGCGGCCGCCGTCGAGGATTGCTTCTCGCCCGAAATGCGCCGGATGGAACGCGGCGTGCTCTTGCAGATCGCCGATGCGGCATGGAAAGACCATCTCTTGGTGATGGATCGCCTTCGCAGCTCGGTCGGACTTGTCGGCTATGCCCAGGTCGATCCGAAGGTGGAATATAAACGCGAAGGCATGAGACTGTTCGAAATGATGTGGAACGCGATCGACGAACGTTCCACGGAATTGGTGTTCCGCATCGAGAATCTGGACGAGGAATTCGTCAGTTCCACCTGGGTGGAGACATCCGCGCGGCATGCCAGCCCGCCTCCGGTCACGGGCATCGCCGAGCAGCAACAGCAGGCGATCGAGAATAGCCAGCGTTCCACCGACGCGAAGGTCGAGCCGATCCGCAATCGCCAAGAGCGGATTGGACGGAACGATCCGTGCCCCTGCGGCAGCGGCAAGAAATACAAGAACTGCTGCTTGCGACGCGACGCCTAGCGCCGTCTCGTGGACTTTGGGCGGCAACGCGTTTTTCGGCGTCCGCCTTCGAGGGCTCGCATGCGGTTTTTGCTCGACCTGCTCTATCTCGCGCTGCTCGCGGCCATCTCGCCCTGGCTGGTGTATTACGCGGCGCGTTATGGCAAATATCGGCAAGGTTGGTCGGCGAAGCTCTGGGGACAAGTGCCGATCCGAGGCGGGAATCGCCGTTGCGTTTGGCTGCACGCCGTAAGCGTCGGCGAAGTCAACCTGTTGAAGCCCGTTCTACTGGCGATTGAACAGTCCTACCCCGATGTCGAATGCGTCGTCTCCACGACCACGCTCGCCGGTTATGAACTGGCTCGACAACGTTACTCGCCGCGTCTCGTGTTCTATTGTCCGCTCGATTTCAGTTGGGCGGTGGCGGCCGCCTTGCGGCGGATTCGTCCCGACTTGTTGGTGCTCGCGGAACTCGAGCTGTGGCCCAATCTGATGGCGGCGGCCCGCCGCCGCGGCACGCGGTTGGCGATCGTCAATGGGCGGTTGAGCGAACGCAGTTGGCGGGGCTATCGCCGCATCGGCTTCGCGATCCGTCGCGTCATGCGTTCGCTGGACTGGATCGGCGCGCAGAGCGAAACGTACGCTGTTCGGTTTCGCGATCTCGGGGTGCCCAGCGACCGCGTCGCCGTCACTGGCTCGGTGAAATTCGACGGGGCGGAGTGCGATCGAGGCAATCCTTCCACCCGGAGGCTTGCCGATCTCGCTGGATTCGCGGCGGACGACATTGTTTTTCTGGCCGGCAGCACGCAGAACCCCGAGGAGAAGTTGGCGCTCGAAGCGTTCCAGCGGCTAGCATCCAGCCATCCGCGTTTGCGGTTGGTGCTGGTGCCGCGGCATCCCGAGCGATTCGCCGAGGTGGCGAAAATGCTCGACGAGTCCCACGTGGAATGGACGCGGCGCAGTTCCCTCCAGCCCGGCCGACCGGCCCCCGAAAACCGCGTGTTGTTGGTCGACACGGTCGGCGAGTTAGGGGCATGGTGGGGAACCGCGACGCTCGCGTATGTGGGCGGGAGCATGGGTTCGCGGGGTGGCCAAAACATGATCGAACCGGCCGCCTATGGCGCGGATGTGGCGTTCGGGCCGCGAACGGAGAATTTCCGCGACGTCGTCGGGTTGCTGCTGGCCGCCGCTGCCGCGACGGTCGTACGGGATGGCGGCGAGCTGGAAGGCTGGCTGCGCGGGTGTTTGGAGACTCCCGCCGAGTCGGCCGCTCGTGGCGCTCGGGCCCAATCGCTGGTCCTGGCCCAACAGGGAGCGACTCGACGCACCTTGGACCAGCTCGGAAAACTTTTGGAGACGCCACCGGAATCGCCGTAGCGCGGCGGAGGGTCTCAAGGCCGGGCAATTGCGGGACGGCGCCGATTGCCCGAATTCGCCGGAAACACCTATAATCCGCCGCTTCGAGGACGTGGCCCGCGGGCTCGGTTCGACGCCGGGCAACCACGCGGGCGGCGTTAGGGTTTTCTTCCAAAGGAGTTCGTTCGTGGCAGCCGGAAAGTATCTGTTCACCAGTGAATCGGTCAGCATGGGGCACCCTGACAAGTTGGCCGACCAAATCTCCGACGGCGTGCTCGACGCCCTCTTCGCCATCGATCCCTATAGCCGGGTGGCGTGTGAAACGCTGGTCACGACGGGCTTGGCGATTATTGCCGGCGAAATCACGACCAACGCCCACGTCGACTATCAGAAGGTGGTCCGCGACACGATCCGCGACGTCGGCTACATCGACGACCAAATGGGCATTTGCGCCGACACCTGCGCCGTCGGCGTTTACCTGGGCAAGCAGAGCCAAGACATCGCCATGGGCGTGAACGCGGATACCGCCGCCGGCAAGGACATCGGCGCCGGCGACCAGGGCTTGATGTTCGGATACGCCTGCCGCGACACGGCCGAATTGATGCCGCTCCCGATTTCGCTCGCCCATCGCATCATCAATCGACTGACCGAAGCCCGTTTCGCCGGCGAAGCGGCATGGCTGCGGCCGGACAGCAAGAGCCAAGTGACGATTGAATATGATGGCGACAATGCGGTGCGGGTCGATACGGTCGTCGTTTCCACCCAGCACACGCCGGAAGTGTCGCATGACGAAATCCAGAAATTCGTGATCGAACGAATCGTGCAACCGTTGTTGCCGACGGCGCTCGTGAAAGGCCCGATCAAGTATCACATCAACCCGACTGGCCGCTTCGTGGTGGGTGGCCCGCACGGCGACTGCGGTTTGACCGGACGCAAGATCATCGTCGACACGTACGGCGGATGGGGCCGCCACGGTGGCGGCGCGTTCAGCGGCAAGGATCCGACCAAGGTCGACCGCAGCGCTGCTTACATGGCCCGCCACGTCGCCAAGAACGTCGTCGCCGCCGGTTTGGCCGACCGCTGCGAAGTGCAAATCGCCTATGCCATCGGCGTTTCCCAACCGGTAAGCGTCCATGTCGACACCCAAGGCACAAGCCATATCGCGGACGAACGGATCTGCGGGCTGATTCGCGATTTCTTCCCGCTCAATCCCAGCGGCATCATCAAGTACCTCGACTTGCGCCGGCCGATCTATCGCAAGACGGCCGCCGGCGGCCACTTTGGCCGGTCGGAGCCCGAGTTCACTTGGGAATCGATCGCCCGCGCGGACGAACTGCGAAAGGCGGCTGGCCTGTGAATTGACGGCGGCCGAGGCGGCTATCAGGGAGGGCAGCGGTAACTTGGGACGAGCGTCTTGGATCACGGACCGAACGAACACTTGCGCGATGGAAGAAGAGATCCTCGCGCTGGCGGTTCGCTGGGCCGGCTTCGCCGCCGTCGCCACGCTGCTCCCCGCCTCCCTTTGGATTGGCGTCCGCCGATGGCTCGCCACGCCTACCGCGCCACCCATCTCCAGCGCGGTTGCTGCCATCAGTGGGCTAGCGATCGTCGCGCTCTTCATGCTGATTCGCTTCAGCCAGCGGATGCCCCCTCGAACGAACGCCAGCGGGTGGCCCGCCACGGCCGCAAAGCGTTCGCCTCTGTGGTGGTCTCTCCGCCACTTCGGTCCCTACGCTGTCCTGACACTCACCGCCCTGCTCTTCGCATTCGCCCTGAGTGTTCCCGGGCAACCGACCTGGAGCACGCTGG
>JBIKVL010000470.1:0-4396 GCA_044356875.1 Pirellulaceae bacterium
ACAGTCGCGACGATTTCGTGGGCGAACCGTTGTAGCCGGGCAACGGATCCTCGCCGACCACGAGGTCCAGCCAGCCGTCGCCATCGAAATCGGCCGTCGCCGCGCTGCGGCCGCCAAATTCGGCGGGACAGGCCCCGCAATTCTCCGAGATGTCGCGGAACTGGCCGCCGCCGGTGTTTTCGAGCAGTCGGCAACCGACCAATCCGGATTTGGGCCGGGGCATGCTCGAGACGTAGAGATCAAGGTCTCCGTCGTTGTCCCAATCGGCGAACAGCGCGGCGCTGGCGCGGGTCGGGAGCGCCACGGCTGGCTGGGGATCGGGTTGGAATCGGTCGCGGCCGCCGCGGAGCAACACGTTGCGTTTGCCATTGGGTTCGAAGAATGTGCCGACGTACAGATCGAGTGTTCCGTCGCCATCCACGTCGCCCCAGCCGGCGGCATGGCCTTGAATGCCGTCGAGCGCCGGAAACAGCCCGCGTTCCTCGGCCACATCGCGGAACTGGAAGACGGGATCGGGGGGAAGCGGACGCTGAGCGGGCGACTCGGCCTCCGCCATTCCCGCAAGGAAAAGCCCGAGCAAGCCGCCTATCCCTAGGGTCCCAGCCGTTCGCGCGACGCGCATCGCGCCGCGCAACGCGCCGCGCAGCGCGTTGACGCGCTGGGGAACCGGACCGGCTGTCATGAAGGTAGTCAGGGTGGTCATAAAAGTGGTCAGGCAAGTCGTCATGCAACTGGTCACGGACACAGGCCTCCCGGAGTGAGTTCGATTGTTGTAGCGAAAGCCGGCCTCCGCTTCGACTATGGGCTCCACCGGGTCGTGGTGCCTTCTGGGTGCTGTAAAAGTGCCGCCGCTGACGGTCTGTGGATTCGCTGATGAGTCGTCAGACCGCGACAGGCCACCCCGGCACCTGGGCGGCGAATAAAAACCGATCTGGACGCGGCGGCCCCGCTCCTGCTAACCAACCGTTGAAAAATCGCGCCCGATCGTCAACAGGGAGCGGCCCTGGCAAGGCCGGAACGTGGCATGATGGCATTCGCTGGCCAGTCGAAACGAGGAATGCCGGCGCCGTTATGGCGGGTCGCGGCGATGTTCGCGTTGGTCACCGCGATTCTCTACGGAAATTCGCTCGATACGCCGTTTCTGTTGGACGACCAATACCTGCATGCCCGCGAGCCGGCGATGCGGTCACCCACCGCAGCGCTCGCCAGTCCCTGGCCGCGTCGCCTGGGAATGTTGAGCTTCTCGCTGAACTATCGCTGGCATGGATTGTGGATGCCCGGGTACCACGGAGTGAACATCGCGATCCATTGGGCCGCCGCGACAGTACTCTTCGGCTTACTCCGCGGCACGCTCACGCGGCTCGCAGTCCCCTCCCACTCGACTTGGCCTGCGATACCCGCTGACCCCGCTGCCCATGCCGCGAACGGGCCACGTGAACGGGCCGATCTATGGGCCGGTTTGGTGGCGCTGCTATGGCTGATTCATCCGCTGCAAACCGGCAGTGTGACATACGTCATTCAGCGGTTCGAAGCGCTCATGGGACTTTTTGTGTTGGTCTCGCTATACGCCCTAATGCGCGCCGCCGAAGCTGCCATGGGCGGCGACCCGTCGCGCGGTGGCCTGGTCGGGGCAAAGGCGGAGGCGACGAGCGGCGGAGTCGGCCGACGCGGGGCTGTTTGGAAGTCCGCCTTCTGGCAGACAGCGGCCATCGGCGCCGCGTTCGCCGCGGCGGCCACCAAGGAAGTGGCTGTCGCCTTGCCCATTTTGGCGATTTCCTACGATCGTATTTACTGGGCACGGTCCTGGAGGGAGCTCGCGCGACTCCGCGCGCCGCTCCACGCCGGTGCGATCCTCGCCAGCGCCGCGATCGTCTATCATTCCCGCTCTTCGCTGAACGGCGCGGTTCCCACTACGGCTGGATTCCACGTGCCAGGCCTGACATGGTGGCAATACTTGCGGTCGCAGCCCGAAGTGCTCTTGCATTATTTGCGTCTGGCTATTTTTCCCGATCGTTTGTGTTTCGATTATGGCTGGCCGGTGGCGACTTCGCCATGGCACATTTATCCGGCTGGCATGGTGATCGTGGCATTGCTGGTCCTGACCGGATGGCTGCTGGTAAAGGCCCCGCGATTCGGATTCCCGGGGCTGGCTTTCTTCGCGCTCTTGGCGCCAACGTCCAGCTTCATGCCGGTTATGGATTTGGCGTTCGAACACCGTATGTATCTGCCATTGGCGCCGGTACTGGTCGCGATCGCGGTTGGGATCGAGTGGGGAATGAATCGCGGGTTGAAATGTCAAGCACGGCGGGCAACGGCGCTGGCCGTCGGCGCCGCCATCGTCTGCTCGGCGCTCGGAGCCCGCACTTTCCTCCGCAATCGGGATTACGCCGATCCGCTGCGTATGTGGCAATCGGTCGTGGAGGCCAATCCGGCGGGCAGCCGCGGGCACTTGATGTACGCGTTGCAACTGACCGCGATCGGAAGGCTGGATGAGGCCGAGACGCATTACCAGAAAGCGCTCGCGCTGCGGAAAGACATGCCCGAGGCGCATGTTGGTCTTGGGTATGTGCGGATGAAACAAGGAGAGCTCGACGAGGCCGAACGGTTCTTGCGGATGGGGGTCGAGCATCCCCGGACGACCCATGTCGCCCATTACAACTTAGGCAAGCTGCGGGAACTTCAAGCGAGGCTTGAACACGCGCTGCTCCATTATCAATGGTCCGTGGAATTCCAGCCGGATTACACACAGTCCTGGGAGGCGATGGCGAGGCTGGCTGGCAAACTGGGCAAGACGCGCGTGGAGATAGCGGCGTGGCGACGCGTGCATGAAATCACTCCGCATGCCCCGGATGCGACAGTTCGGCTGACGCGATTGCTGGCCACTGCCGATGTAAGGAAAGGGGGCGATCCGACGAAAGCGTTGACGCTCGCGAAACAGCTCCTACGGCGTCGGGACGTGGATCGACGGACCGCCTTGGATTGTTTGGCGGCCGCCCAACGAGCCAATGGACAGTTCGCGGCGGCGGAGAAGACGGCCCGTGAAGCGTTGCGATTGCCGGGCAGCCGAGCGGAACAGCGCCGCTTGGAACCGGAGTACCGGGCCGACCGTCCCTCGCGGAACGCCGATCCGGACCGATTACGGCGGTAGTGTTCCGCGGCCCCGGGAGCGACAGTAGAAGAAACGGGCTTCGGTCGGGAATTGGTTCATTTATGGAAAGCGGCACGACGGAATCCGGGAGCGCTGGATCAGCGTCTATCGCGGCCGACTACACCAGGGGCCGCGCGGTTGGTCGCTGGCGATGGCCCAAAGTGGCGTGGGCCCCGTTCGCTGGCTTGCTGCTCTTGGTCTGCGGCGTCTACGTCAACAGCCTACGGGTCCCATTCCTCCTTGATGACAGGCTGCAACTGCTGATCGAGCCGACAACGCATTCCTGGAGCAATGCCGTGCGGTCCGCCTACGGCCGTCGGTTCGGCATGTTGACGTTCGCGGCGAATTATGCCTGGGGACGGAGTGATGTGATCGGCTACCACGCCATGAACGTCGCCATTCATTTAATGGCGGGCTCTTTGCTGTGGGCACTCGCCCGCCGACTGCTGCGAGTGCCGGGAACTCCGGTCGAACTGTCGCGGGCCGCCGAGCCGTTGGCGTGGACCATCGCCGCGCTGTGGATGCTGCATCCCCTGCAAACCAACGCGGTGACGTATACCATCCAGCGGTTCGAGTCGTTGGCGAGCCTGGGGATGTTGGCGGCGCTGTACGCGGTCGCGCGGCACGCAGCGACTGGGCGGAACACTGGCGGCGGGATTGTCTGGGGCACGCTGGCGGTGGCGAGCGGCTGGATGGCGACACAATCGAAGGAGATTTCGATCGGTTTGCCAGTGCTTTCTGTCGCGCTTAGCCGGGCGTTCTTCGCCGATTCCTGGAAGGCCGTTTGGAGGCGGCAGGGATGGATACACGGCGGACTGGCGGTCGCGTCGGCCTTGTTGTTTTATCAGTCCCGGTCAGCGTTCGTGGCTGGGCAGGCAGCCTCGGCCGGCTTTTCCGTCGAGGGTTTGACGCCCTGGATGTATTTGCGCAGCCAGCCGGCGGTGATCTTGCACTATCTGCGGCTGACGCTTTGGCCGGACGCGTTATGCCTTGATTACGGTTGGCCGGTCAGCGATTCGGCGGCGAGCGTTTACGGACTTGGGACCGTGATCTTGGGTTTGCTAGGCGGCACGGCGTACGCCTGTGTCCGCGCGCCGCGTCTGGGGTTTCTTGGTTTAGCGTTTTTTACGGTGCTGGCGCCCACCTCCAGTTTCGTGCCGATCGCCGACCTGGCGTTCGAGCACCGGATGTATTTGCCGTTGGCCTCAGTTGCCGCATTGGGAACGCTAATGGCGTGGCGGCTATTAT
>JBIKVL010000471.1:0-4384 GCA_044356875.1 Pirellulaceae bacterium
AAATCTCCCCCGGACGCTCCGCGCACCACTGGGATCGCACGACAGGGAGTTGTGTTCAGTATCGCATGTGTCTGCGACTGCGGACCGTCGGCAGCGGACCACGGAGTGGTCCGCGACAATGCCGCCGCGTTCATTGACCCCCATCGGCTTGACGCCATGCGGCGGGTTCGTAGGTGGACTCATCATTTCGCTGACATGACCGGATCGAGGCCGCGACGCTTCCAGGTCCATTTGTGCAGTTCGACGGCCGGGATCACAAGCAAGCTGACCGCCAGTGCCGTCAGCCAAGCATTCCAAGACAACTCGGAGACACCCAGCAGATCCTGCATCAGCGGCAGATGCATCGCCGCGACGTGAAGGGCGAAGGCTCCGGCCGTTCCTAAGAACAGGGTCGGACTTCGAAGCGGCGACAAGGCAAACGCCGAGCGGGTTTCGGAGCGACAATTGCCCACATGGAAGTTTTCAAACAACACCATCGCGAGCAACAACAGATTACGCGCCTCCGCCGTGCTCCAACCAGCTCGCAAGGCCAAGTAGTAGACCAGAAATCCACCGCAACCAACCACGCCGACGGTGATCAAGAGCCGTTCCAGCATAAGCCGGTTGAACACCGGTTCATGGGGGGAGCGAGGTTTGCGCCGCAGGCTGTCGCCTTCACCCGGCTCGAATGCCAAGGCGACCCCCTGAATTCCATTGGTGACGAGATTCAACCACAACAACTGCACGGGCAGCAACGGAATCGGCAACCCCGACACCACCGCCAACAGCACCATTAGCAGCTCCGCAACCCCAGTGGAGACGAGCAAAAAGATCACTTTGCGGACGTTGTCGTAGGCGATCCGTCCCTCTTCGACACCACCCACCATCGAGCGGAAATTGTCGTCGCTGATCACCAGTTCAGCCGCTTCACGCGCCACGTCGGTGCCGCTCCGGCCCATCGCCACCCCGATGTTCGCAGCCCGCAGAGCCGGCGCGTCGTTCACGCCGTCTCCCGTAACGGCCACAAAGTGGCCCGCACTGCGGGCGGCATTGACGATCTGCAGCTTCTGTCGCGGAGTCACCCGGGCAAAAACCCGCGTTTGTTTCACGATTCGACCAAGCTGTTCCTCGGAAAGATTGGCGATTTCGGCGGCGGTCACGACCTGATCCTCGCGTTCGGCCAAGCCGAGCTCGCGGGCGATCGCGAAAGCCGTCACGCGGTGATCGCCAGTGATCATCGAAACTTCCACGCCGGCGGCTCGACAATCCGCCACCGCCTCTTTGACGCCCGCGCGCAGCGGATCGATCATGCCGAGGAAGCCCAGGAATTCGAGGTTGGCGGGCGATGGCGCGAGATCCTCGGGGCGAATCGCCGTTTCGATCCGGCCCTCGGCGACCGCAAGCACTCGCAAGCCGCGAGTGGCCATCTCCAACGCCTTCCGCTCGATCGCTTGCCGCTGTTCCGCCGGCATGGCGGCGCACATCGAAAGCACGCGTTCCGGCGCGCCTTTCACGCATACCCGCGTCGCGCCGCCCGCGCCGTGGAACGTGGCCGCGAACTGATGCTCGGATTCGAATGGAATTGAATTCACGAGTGGAAAGCGGGCGAGCGTCGCTTCCCGATTCCGTCCAAGCTTATGGCCAAAGCTCAACAACGCCACATCGACCGCGTCTCCGCGCCATACCCAATCGCCATTCCGCCGATGCAAGTCAGCCTCGTTGCACAGCACGGCCGCTTCCGCAAGCACGCCCAGCAGCGGCGCGTCGTCCGCTGTCCCTGCCACTCGATACCCTCGCTCCGCATTTCCGGCCGCATTTTCCGTCGCGTTTCCAACCGCGTTTTCCGCAGCTGGTGTGGAAACCGTCGTCGTGTCGCCGTGAGGCATCCGCCACACCTCGCCCGTCGGAGCGAAACCGTGGCCTGTCACCGAGAAAGAACCCTCGCTTGGAATATACGCCTCGCGCACCGTCAACTCGTTGCAAGTCAATGTTCCTGTCTTATCCGTCGCGATCAGGGTGCAACTGCCGAGCCCCTCAACCGCGGTGAGCCGCCGCACGATGACGTTCCGCCGCGCCATCCGCGTGGTGGCGACCGCGAGCGCCACCGTCATGGCGACCGGCAACCCCTCCGGAATCGCCGAGACCGCCAACGCGATCACCATGAAAAACGTGTCGACAAGCGTGTAGTTGCCGAGCACCATCCCGAGCGCGCCGATCACGATCGACGCGGCAACCGTGCCCACCGCGACGTAGTTGGTGAATCGCTCCATGCGGATGAGCAACGGTGGCTTGCTGCCCGTGGCTCCCAGCACATCGAGCGCAAGCTGTCCCACGTGCGTCGCGCCGCCGGTGGCCACGACCACTCCCTTCGCGCGCCCACGAGTGACCATGGCGCCAGCGAATGCCATGTTGCGGCGATCGGCGAGCGTTGTGCTGGCCAAGCCAAGCCAATCGGCGTCCTTGGAAACCGCGAGCGATTCCCCCGTCAACAGCGACTCGTCGATTTCCAATCCCTGCGACCAAATCAAACGCAGGTCGGCGGGGACCCGATTGCCAGACTCCAGCCAAACCAGATCGCCCGGCACCACCCGGCTGGCTTCAATTTCGAGGACCTCGCCATCCCGTTCCACCTGGGCGACGATGCGAAGCAACTTGCGCAGCGCGTGACTGCTTCTTTCCGCCTGCAACTCCTGGTAAGCCCCAATCACCGCATTGATCGCCAGCACCGCCGCGATGAACCCCGCGTCCTTCACGTCGCCAATCACCGCCGAGACCACAGCGGCAATCACCAAAATGTAAATCAGCGGACTGATGAACTGGCGAAGCACTATCAGCCAGAGCGGCGACGGCCCTTTTTCAGGCAGAATGTTCGGGCCATGTTTGGCCAACCGCCGTTCGACTTCCTGCGCCGAAAGTCCCGCCGAGGTGCTGCGCAGCGACTCGCAGACCACGGCGGCGGTTTCCACATGCCAAACGCAATCGTTCCGCGTCGAGTTCACTGCGACTGCCTCCGCATGAGCGACCCCACTAACCGATGGGTCGAATTATGCCACCAACCTTTCGTTTTCGTTAGGGCAGGCCGCGCGGGAAAACCAATGGAATTTTGAATGAGTGCTCGTCGCTGGTATGCCGCATTTTCGGGCAACGGCTGCGCGAAATCCGCACTACGGCACGGAACGCCGTTCGTGGCCCCTCCCGCAGCGACGCTCGCTGATCGACGCAACTCGTTAGCCCAGTTCGACAAATGTCAAACAGCTCCGGATTCGTCGCCGGCCCCGCCGGCTTTGGCATGAAAAATGGATTCTCAGCACCGTTTGATGGCGGCCGGATCAAACAGGCGGGTATGGGATACGGAAGGCAGGTTTATGGTCAGTAGCGAGCAACTGAGGCGGGACGTGCGCTTGCTGGGTGATCTGCTGGGAGAAGTGATTGTCGAACAAGCTGGGCAGCCGGCCCTTCAATTGGTGACGGAGATCCGCCTGTTGGCGCGGGACCGCCGAGCGAATGTGCCCGGTGCGGAACGGGCCCTCGCGGCGCGTGTGGAGTCGCTCTCCGAGCACGATATCCGCACGGTAGCGCGGTCGCTGAGCGTGTTCTTCGATCTCTCGAACATTGCCGAGGACCGCCATCGCGTGCGGGTCCTCCGCGAACGGGAAAAGGAACGGCACCCGGAACCGATTGGCGAGTCGATCGGGGCGGCGATCCAGCAGTTGCGGGCGGCCGGCTTCACAGCGGACCAAGTGCAGTCCGCGCTCGACGTGCTGGATATCGAACTCGTTTTCACCGCGCATCCCAGCGAAGCGAAACGGCGCTCGATGCGAGCCAAATTGCGTCGCATGCGGCAATGCTTGGTCGAACTGGACCGGACCGACCTCTTGCCCCGAGAACAGGAAAATCTCCTCACCCGCCTCCGCGCCGACTTGGCCGTCCTCTGGCAAACCGAATTCCTGCCGCCCAACCGTCCCTCCGTCATGGAGGAGGTCGAGCGCGGTCTCTCGATCATGCCGCGGATCTGGGAAGTTGTTCCGGCGATCTATCATTCGCTCAGGAAATCGCTGGCCCAGGCCTTCCCGGACCACGAGTTCCGCATTCCGGCCTTTCTACGCTTCGGCACATGGATGGGAGGGGACCGCGATGGCCACCCTGGCGTCACCGCCAGCATCACCGCTCAAACGCTTATCTGGCTGCGGAGCGCGGCCATCGACCATCACTTGGCCCGCTGCAAGGCGATGTATGACTTCCTCACCGTTTCGGCGGGCGAAGTCCATCCCGATCATCGTTTAATCGAACATGTCGAGTCGGCCGAACGGCGTTGGCCCGCGTGTGCCGCCGCCCTGGCCCGCGTCGCGCCGTGGGAGATCTATCGCCGCTTCATTAAGTTGGTCGAATGGCGTCTGCGCCAATC
>JBIKVL010000472.1:0-4381 GCA_044356875.1 Pirellulaceae bacterium
CGAGAAGAGATTTCCGTGAAAAGGCCATACAGGCACCTCCATCCGAGGATTCGAGCAAGTCTCCGTACTATGTCGCAGCTCCCAATGCCGCGCCGGCCGCCAACCGCGACGCGTAGGAACGGTATTCGAAGCTTCCGCCTCTTCCCTTCGACACGCTCAATGGCCATAGGCGACATAAAGGTAGCCGCCCATTCCTAGCGACAAAGGCGTCACTTCCCCTAGGACACGCAACGTCGACCAACCCGACAACTCGCGCCGAAGAATCCCACCGACACCTCCCATTCAACTCACCTTGCTGCCTAGTAACCCTGGAATCTCCGCAGACGGTTGGCCCGTGGATTCGATGTGAGGAGTAGAAGAGGTCATTCCGCGTTTGCCAAAAAGACCGTTTGAAACGCCGATTAATTCCACCAATCGGAAATGTCTACGCCACCGTTAATGATCGGTCGAAGGAGACGCACGAGCATGCAACCATTGCCGGGCGACATCGTTCACCACTCGTGGAACTCAAACTCCCGTGCGGCAACGGCCCGCATACGGTCGTGGCGACGCGTCAAACGCTGGCTGAAGCTGGCAGCCGGCTTGCTCGCGACATCCGGAGTCGCTTCCAACTCGCCGTCGTTCGGGCAGGAAGTCAACCTCGCGTACGGCAATCCCGCCACCATGCGGGATTCGCAATCGCCAATTCCGAGCCCTCGTTTGGGTTCGAACTCAGTCACCAACACCGCCGCCGAACCCGCGGCGGCTCCCGCGATCAAGTACCCAACCGTTCAGATCAACGGAGTGCTCCAGGCGGACGCGGGCTTCTTCCATCAGTCGGAAGCGAACAAAGCCCAGTACGGGACGATTCAGGATGGGGCCGACTTCCGCCGCGTCCGGCTGTCCGCCAAGGGCGCCGTCTCGGAAGTGACCAACTACTTCGTCCAGATGGACTTCGGATTCTTCGGCCGTCCCACGTTCACCGACGTGTGGATGGAAACCACCGATCTGCCCGTGCTCGGCAATGTCCGCATCGGCCAGTGGAAGCAGCCGTTCAGTTTGGAGGTCGTCAGCAGTTTCCGCTATACGACCTTCATGGAACGCTCGACGCTCTTCCAGCCGTTCACCCCTTTTCGCCACCTGGGGATCGGTTTTTATGACCAGTCGGAAGACTTGCGGAATACCTGGGCCGCCTCGATCTTGCGCACCGGCCAGGACCAGTTCGGCGGTTCGATCAGCACTGACGGCGGTTGGGGTTCGGCCGAGCGCCTTACTTGGTTGCCGTTCTGGGACGAGGCGTCCAATGGGCGGAGCTACCTCCATCTCGGCGCCGGCCACTTCTACAACAATCCGCCCCGCGACACCGCCAATTTCCGGTCGATCCCGGAAATCTACATCGGCGAGAACGGTCCGGGCGTGTTAGGAACGAGCGGCCAAGCGGCTCCCGGGGCCTTCAATGGCACGCCGTTCTTCGCCCAAACCGGCCCGCTGGCCGTCAGTCAGTACAACGTCTTCGGCGGTGAATTGCTCTGGGTCAGCGGTCCCCTGTCACTGCAGTCCGAGGCGATGGTCACGTTCGTCCAACAAACCAACGGCGGCGAGGCCACCTTGCCCGGTGCCTACGCCCAAGTCGGATACTTCCTAACGGGCGAACACCGCCCCTACGACCGCAAGGCGGGTGCCATCGACCGCGTGATTCCCCACGAAAACTTTTTCCGCGTCCGCACCGATCAAGGCACTTCCATGGGCACCGGCGCCTGGGAAGTCGCCGCCCGCGTTTCCTGGCTAGACCTCGAAGATCAGGCCGTCCGCGGCGGCACGCTGCTCGACGGCACCCTCGGCGTCAACTGGTACCTCAACCCCTACAGCAAGCTCGTCTTCAACTACGTCCACTCGGTACCCGACCCGTCCAACGCCGGCGCCAGCGCGATGAACGCTTTCGCCGTGCGCGCCCAACTGGACTTCTGACGGCGAGATCGCGGGCGTCAACGGTGTTTTGTGTCCGGTCCAGCACACACAACCGGGTTTGTGTGTGCGAAAACGGCTTTTTCACACACACAAAACGGCTTGCGTGTGTCCGCTCGTACTTAAACCCGTCACAGGATCTTCCGCCCCTCGGCCCGATTCGGCAGTTCCGAGAAGGCCAGAATCGCACTCCGTCGGCCGCTACCTTCGCGGCGTACTGCGAGCGAGTCAGTTCCGCGATTCGCGCCTTCATCTCCTCATACAGCGAGAGAATTCGACGCACTCGATCCGTATTGGTCTGGGCTTGGACCGCGATGGCCGCCAAAAAGAACTCCACCCAGCCTGTCCAGCTCGCCCTTCACGCTCGCTCGTCGGGGAAGGCCAGAACGGCGGACAGATCGCGAGCCCCCACCGCCACCATCACCAGCCGGTCAAAGCCCAACGCCACGCCCGCGCATGCCGGTAATCCATGCTCCATGGCCGCTTCGAACCGCGGCGAGGCCGGCAAACTCGGTTTGCCATCGTCCGTTCGCGCCTGCCGATTGGTCGCCGTCCGCGCACGAAACGCCGCCACGTCCAGCAGCTCGTGGTAGCCATTGGCCAGTTCCACGCCATCCACGTACAGCTCGAAACGTTCGGCCACCGCGGGCTCGCCATCGCGGGCACGGACCCGAGCCAACGCCGCCTGGGACGCTGGGTAGTCGTACAGGATGACCGGACAGTCACAACCCAGCCGCGGTTCGACCCATTCGGCGAGCGCGTAGTTCAGCCAACTGTCTCGATCCTCCTCCGAATAATCTGGGACGGCCGGCGATCGCGTCCGGATCAAATCGGCTAGCCGGGGCGTGTCGAACGTGAAGGGATCGAAGCCGGCATACCGCGCGAACGCCTCGCGGTAACTCAGTCGCTCAGCCGCGCCGCGTCCCAACAAGCAGGCGGAAAGCTCATCCAGCAGCCGCATTCCCTCTTCATAGCCGTCGCCCACGCGATACCATTCGACCAGCGTGAACTCCGAGTTATGCCGTGGGCCGCGTTCCCCTCCGCGAAACGCCCGCGCGACCTGGTAAATCGCGGTCGCGCCGGCCGCCAACAGCCGCTTCATCGCGAACTCGGGCGAAGTCTGCAGCCAGCGTTCCGCCCCATGGTCTGGCGTTCGCGGGTCGTCGAACAGCACCACCCGCAGCGGATCAAGATGCCGGTCTACCACCGATTCGGCGGATAGCACCGGCGTTTCGACCTCCAGAAACCCGCGGTCGTCGAAAAAACGACGCAACCGGGAAAGTAAAGCGGCGCGGCGACGAAGGTTGTCCCACGGCGCCGACGGCCGCCAATCGACGCTGGCCGATTCCTCACTCATCGCTCGCTAAACGCGAATCCGTTCGACGTATTCGCCGGTCCGCGTGTCGATGCGGAGCGTGTCGCCTTGGTTGATGAACAGCGGAGCGAGCACCTCGGCGTTCGTCTCCAGCTTCACCGACTTGGTGACGTTCGTCGCCGTGTCGCCTCGAGCGCCCGGCTCGCAGTACTCGACCTTCAGATTCACGTGTTGCGGCGGCTCCATCGTCACCGGCAAACCGTTGTAGAGCATGATCTTGCAGACGGTGCCTTCCTTGATCCACTTCCAGTTGTCGTCGACCTGGTCCGCCTTAAGCTCGTAC
Source organism: Pirellulaceae bacterium (assembly GCA_044356875.1). Taxonomy (GTDB): domain Bacteria; phylum Planctomycetota; class Planctomycetia; order Pirellulales; family Pirellulaceae; genus CAIXSC01. Next base: position 3,603 of record JBIKVL010000472.1, read on the forward strand.
TGGTCGTAGGTCTCGTTGTTCATGAAGACGAACGTCTCGCCCTGCTTGTACAGGTACTGCGCCTCGACTTCCTCGACGTCGGCCGATTCGAGCGTATCGCCGCCCTTGTAGACGCGATCGAGCACCGAGCCGCGGATCAGGTTCTTGAGGCGGCACTTGTAGAGGGCGTTGCCCTTGCCCGGTTTGACGAAATTCATCTCGACCATGACGTACGGATCGCCGTCGATCTGAATCTTGATGCCCTTGCGAAAATCACTCGTTTTGTACGTCGCCACGCAGCTACCCCACTTCGCCTTCGCGATTCTACGGTTATGGTGTTACCTTCCGAAGGCTGGGATTATAGACTCGTTCCCCGGAAGTCGAGAAGACAGGTATGGCCACCACGCGGAATTGGCGCCAAGCGATGAAGGCCGCGATCCGCGACCCCGACGAGCTCTGCCGGATCGTCGGGCTCGACGCCCGCTGGCGGGAACCGGCCCGCCGCGCCGCCGCCCAGTTCCCCGTCTTCGCGCCGCTCGAATTCCTGGCCCGAGTCGTCCCCGGCGATCCGTACGATCCGCTGCTTCGCCAAGTCCTGCCACTCGCCGAGGAAACCATCGAGGTCGCGGGCTTTTCGAGCGACCCGGTTGGCGACGGCCCCGCGCGACGCGAAGCCGGCCTGCTGCAAAAGTACTCGGGCCGGGCCCTGTTGATCACCACCGGCGCCTGCGCCGTCCACTGCCGTTACTGCTTCCGCCGCCACTACCCTTACGACGAAACCCCGCGTTCGCTCGACGCCT
>JBIKVL010000473.1:0-4379 GCA_044356875.1 Pirellulaceae bacterium
TGTCGCGGGCACGTTCAACGGGGCAGCCGCCGAGCTATCTTCGGTTCCCGCGAGCGCCAGCCAACTGTTCGCCAAGTACTGCGTCGACTGCCACGGGAAGGGGACCGCGGAGGGCGGAGTAAGCTTCGCCGAACTAACGCGGTCGGAGCCGAGCCGATTGCTCGATCTTCTGGGGAAGGCCCAGGAGCAAATCGCGTTGCGCCTGATGCCGCCGCAAGACGCCGCTCCACCGACCGACGCGGAACGCCGAACGGTGATAGACCAGCTCACCGCGGAACTGCGTAAGCACAACCTGCCGACGATCGACGACAAGCTGAAGTTGCCCAACTACGGCAATCTGGTCGATCACGACCTGCTCTTCAGCGGCGTGAACCAGGAACCGCCATTTACGCCAGCCCGCCGGTGGCTCGTCAGTCCGCAAATCTTTTGGGAACGCGTGTTCGACGCTCTGCGACTCGACCCGCGGGAAAAACAAAACCACCGCGCTGGCGGACTGTACGGCGTCACGAATCCGTTCACTTTGCCCGAGCGTTCAGGGGTGCGGGACTATGACTTGGCCGCCGTCGACGGCGGCCATTTTCTCGTCATGCAAACCAACGCCGCTTGGATGGCCGACAAGGTAATCGGGGCCGTTCGCGTGAAGCTCGGCGAACCGGTCGACAAAGTTTTCGAGAACCGGGCTGATCGGTGGTTCCCGCAACGCGGCGCCATCGGCTCGAAATCGTGGGTGTTCGAAGTGTTCGAGCCCCTCGTGCGCGCCACCAAGCCGCCGACCGACGACGAGCTGGCGGCGGCGATCCGCCTGCAGTTCGACAACGTGCTGCGACGGCCACCCACCGATGACGAATTGCGGCGATACCTCACGCTGACACGGGCGGCCATCGAACTCGGTGGCCCAGTCGAAGGTTTGCGGAAAATGCTCGTCGCCGTGATTCTCGAGTCCGAGTTCATTTATCGGCTGGAATTCGGGGCGGGCGAGCCGGACGCGCACGGCCGTCGACGGCTTTCCCCCCGCGAAGCAAGTTACGCTATCGCCTACGCCTTGGGGGATCAAGCGCCGGACGCCACGTTGGTTCAAGCGGCTCAAGAAGGACGTCTGCTGACCAAGGCGGACTACGAACGTGAAGTTCGGCGGCTGCTGTCGGACAGTTCCCACCTCCAAGGCCCCGTCGACCCGGCGTTCCGCATCGAACACAACGAGGCGTACCTCTCGACGCCCCATCCCAAGATCGTGCGGTTCTTTCGCGAGTTCTTCGGGTATCCGTTGGCCTTGCGGGTATTTAAGGATGTGGAACGCGGCGATGGACTGTATCGAGTGCCCGATCGTGGAACGCATGGAACGCCCGGCTTTTTGGTCGTCGAGGCGGACCGGGTCGTCGCTCGACTCGTGGAACAGGACCGCGACGTGTTCGCGAACCTGCTGACAACCGACCAATTCTTTGTCTATCACAATTTGGACAACGAAAAGGGGGAACAGCGGATCGAAGGCTGGCGCAAAGTTTACGAGGCGTTGAAAGACACTCCGTGGCGGGAAAATCCCGAGCAAGTCGCCAAGGACCACGCCGAGCTGCTCGAACGCCATGTCGGCGCGGGTGTCAAAGGACTCAGGGGCAAAGCGCGATCCATTCATGAAACCGATTTAATCCGGCTGATGACGCTGTTCGAAGCGACGTTTGGCCGGGGCGGCCGGCCCTTCACAACCTTGCCGTGGGCCCATGGAAACCGCTTCTGGCATTCGCCGTTCTACAACCTGCCGCGAACCCCCCGGGAAGGCGAATACGACCGCGATGGCGTTTTCGATTACCATCCTGTCCAACCGTTCGCCATCCCGCAACGCAAAGGAATCCTCACGCATCCCGCATGGCTGATCGCCCACTCCCAAAACGCGGCGACCGATCCTGTTCGACGCGGCAAGTGGATTCGCGAAAAGCTGCTCGCCGGCGCCGTTCCCGACTTGCCCATCACCGTCGACGCTCAGCTGCCCGAGCACCCCGACAAGCCGCTCCGCGAGCGGTTGGCGATGGCGACGGGCAAACAGGAATGCTGGAAGTGCCACCAGCGGATGAATCCGCTCGGGCTGGCCTTCGAGATGTACGACGATTTTGGCCGCTTCCGCACCGAAGAAAAACTGGAGCACCCCTCCAATCTCCTGGTCGAAGGCGACGGCAAGACCAAGTCCGATACCTATAAGACAGCGCCGCTGGTTTCCACGGGCACGCTCAGCGGCACCGGCGAACCCGAGCTCGACGGCGAGGTGCGCGACGCGTTCGACCTGATCGATCGGCTCGCGAAATCGACGCGGGTCCGCCAGTCGATCATTCGCCATGCGTTTCGGTTTTTTCTGGGGCGAAACGAATTGCCGAGCGATTCGCGGACGCTGATCGACGCGGACCAGGCGTACGTCCGCGCCGATGGCAGTTTCCAAGCCGTTGTCGTCTCCTTGCTAACGTCCGATTCCTTTATGTACCGAAAATAACGTTCTCCCTCCGTCCGGCCGATTGATGTCCCAAGACACAAGACTCCAGGACCCAAGGTATAAGGATCTATAAATGCTTCCCCGACGCTCTTTTCTGCGTTCGACATCGGCCGCGACGGGCGGCTTGTTGTTGGCTCCTTGGCTGCGAGCGGCGATGGGCGAGCCGACGGCCGCCCCGGCCCCGCGGCGGTTTATTTTCATGCATAAGGGCAATGGACTCTTTCCGCATGTGATGCTTCCGCCAACCCTAGACCGGCGGGAATCGGAACTTGAGCGACAAAAGCAGGCCTTTACGGTGGAATTGACAGGGCATGAATTGCCCGAGTGGATGGCACCGGTCGCCGAACACAAGGCGGCGACAACGATCTTGCAAGGGCTGTCCGGGAAAATGTGTACGACGGGCCATCACACGTGGCAATCGTCGTTGGGAGTGTACAAAGCCAACGAAGCGCTCAGTTCGATCAAGTGGGCGACGGTGGATTTCGAACTGGCTCGCATGTTTCCATCCCCGCTCGAGCATATCGAGCTGGCCTGCTTTCCGAATGGCGGCGGCAATGCCCGGGGAAACATCAACGGGATTGAAAAGGGGTTTTCCGCTCGTGGTCCCCAGCAGCCGAATTACGCGTTCGGATCGCCTCGCGTCGCCCTCCGCGAACTCTTCAAATCGGTCTCGAGCCACGAAAGCGATCGGATTCAGTACGAGTTGGAGCGGCGGGTGCTGGAGTTCACCGCGGGCAGCCAAGCGCGGCTTGTGGAACCGCTCTCGGGGGCGGAGCGGTCGAAGGTGGCGAACTACGTCGAGTCCATTGACGCGATCCGGGCCCGCAACCGGAAGCTGGATGAGATGTCCGACATGATTCGCCGGCATTTGCCGGTTCTGGACGCGAAATACCTGTCCGAGGATCTGTCGACGACCGACCGGCAACGCGGGCTGACCGAGATCCTGCTCGCGACGCTGATCTCGGGGATGACCAACGTGGTGGCGTTCACGGTCGACGAATTGGGAACTCCCTACACGGGCGTGCGGGGGATCGAGCGGGAGGTTGTGAATCTGCACGACGTCGGGCATGGCAAGAGTGTCGGCGCGCTCAAGGCCGACGCCGTGCGGGCGGCGATTCGGACCCAGCACATGACGCTGGTCGACACGATCATCCGGCGGCTGAAGAGCGTGCCCGAGGGGGACGGCAACATGTTCGACAACACGGTGCTGTGCTACTTTCCCGATAACGGCGAGACCCATCACAGCACGGGTGTCGAGTGGCCGTTTGTGGTGTTCGCGGGCCGCAACTTCAAGCTGGACATCGCGGGCCGGTACATTCGCCTGCCGGCATGGGGAGAAGCGGGTCACAAGACGTTGGGCAACTGGTACACGACGCTGCTGAACGCCTACGGAAATCCAACGCCGCATTATGGCGACCTGGACATCAGCCTCGCTCGCGTGCTTCCCGACCAAAAGGGCCCTATCCGCGCGTTCCTGTAGCTCCGATCGATTCGGTGCGGCCCGTGGGTTAGCCCGGTTGAGGCTAGCCCCAATGGCGGCATGGCATTTGCTGAAAATGGATCGGTTTGAACGGTGTCGCGCTGGCTTCCCAGGCACTTCCTGAGAGGGGACTGGGGGACCAGGTGTCCCGTTTGTCATCGGTCCTGTCCCTTGGTAGATTCTTGCCCATGCGTAAAGGAGTCGCCGTATCGCCGGGAGTGGCCGTCGGCACGGCTTACTGTATCCACGAAATTTTTGTCAATCCGGACACCCAGCGTCTGGAGGAAGCCGACGTCGCGTCGGAACTCGCCTTGTTCGAGGAAGCACGCGAAAAGGCCGGCGATGAGCTGCGCGCGATGGCGATCAAGGTCGCCAGCCAGATTGGCGACAACGCCGCGCGGATTTTCGCGGTCCACGAAACGA
>JBIKVL010000474.1:0-4374 GCA_044356875.1 Pirellulaceae bacterium
GAGCTGCCGGTTGATTAGCCGGCCCGGCGCAAGCCGCCGGTTTTCGTTCGGCTCCGGCCGGATTTGCCTAGAACCGGCCGCTGGCGCGGCTCGGCTGATGGGGAGGGGCCGGTTGATTAGCCGGCCCGGCGCAAGCCGCCGGTTTTCGTTCGGCTCCGGCCGGATTCGCCTAGAACCGGCCGCTGGCGCGGCTCGGCTGATGGGGGCGCGCGGCTGACGAGGGTGGCGGGCGGCCATCATGGGGATGGCGCGCCGAATTTTGCCGGTCGGGTTTAGACGACCTTGGTCACGCCGGGGACGGGGCGGGCGTACATGCCGTCGGCGTCGGGCTTGACCGGTGGTTCGTCCTGCAACGTCTTATATTTCTCGACGGGCGAGACGACGACGTTCGAATTGAGCGCCTCTTCCCAAGTTAGTTGCTGGCCCGAATAGGTACACATGCGGCCGTAGATAGCGGTCATCGTGCTGAGCGCGCCCCATTCGCCTTCGAACGGGCGGCGGCCGGCCCGCAGGTCCGCGAAGAGATCGTGGTGCTCTTGCTGATGGCCGTCGCCACCGCCGCGGCCAAAGCTGTAGATCGTCTTGCCGGCGGCGTCGAAGATCTTCGCGCCGCTGACGTCGGCCGATCCCTTCGTTCCATGGACATGTTCCGAGACCGCGTTCCAGCAGCCCGGAATATGGCGGCATTGGCTGTACATCACCGCCCCCGTCTTGTACTTGAACTCGACGAAGTGATGGTCGAACGTTTCGCCGTAGTCCTTGCCTTTGCGGACTTCGCACCCGCCTTGGCCCTGGGCGATCGTCGGGTAGTCGTTCATGATCCAGTTGATGACGTCCAGGTTGTGGATGTGCTGTTCAACGATGTGGTCGCCGCAAAGCCAGTTGAAGTAGTACCAGTTCCGCATCTGGTACTCCATTTCCGTCATCTTCTCCTCGCGTTGCCGGACCCACGGCGTGGCGCCGTTCCAGTAGGCGCGGGCGAGGACGATGTCGCCGATCATTCCGTCCTGGATCCGCTTGATCGTTTCCTTGTAACGCGGCTCATGCCGCCGCTGCAAACCGACCGCGACCGCCAAGTTTTTCTCCTTGGCGACCTTGTTGGCTTCCAGGCACTTCCGCACGCCAGCCGCGTCGACCGCGACCGGCTTTTCCATGAACACGTGCTTGCCCGCTTCGACAGCGGCCGCGTAGTGCAAGGGCCGGAAGCCGGGCGGAGTCGCCAGGATCACCATGTCGATGTCCGTGGAGAGCACGCCCTTGTACGACTCGAAGCCGGAGAACATGCGGTCCTTGGGCACGTCGACCTTGTCGCCGTGCTGGCTCTTCGCGCCCCGATAGCCGGCCTGAACCTTGTCGTCGAATACGTCGCCCATGGCGATCAGTTTCACTTCGCCGCCCATGGTGTTCATGGCTTGAACGGCGGCGCCCGTGCCGCGGCCGCCGCAGCCGATCAAGCCGAGCTTAATGACGTCGCTGCCGTAGGCATGGGCCCCCCGAGCGACGCTCAGGCCGGGGCCGGCGACCGAGCCCGCCACCGCTCCGCCCGCGACCAGCAAGGACGAAGACTTCAAGAAGTCGCGCCGCGAGGTGCTCGACGCCGGTCGCGCCACGGTTGAAGCCACCGTCGACGCCGGGGAAGGAACGCTCACCGAATTCTGTTCCGACATGCCACCGCTCTCCTAGGATAAGCTGAAACAAGGACGACGCTGTTACCTGGGCCTGCTACACTGGAAGCCAACGCATGGACTCCGCCGATAAAGCGTGTCGGCGGACCCCTTGAGACCCGCGCCGCGTTCCGCCGCCATCGGCTTCAGCATACCGACGCGTCATCGACCATTCAACGCAACCGGTTCCGTTATGAGCTCGTCCGCCGACATTTTCCCACACGCAATTCGCCGCCTTGTTTCCCGTGTCGCGTTCGGCGTGGCTTGTGTCGCCGCCTCCGTCTGGGGAATCGCCGGCGAGAACAGCGCCCCGGCGCCGACTCCCGCGTTTCCCGCACCGCCGCTCGATATGACCTACGACATCGTCGTTTACGGCGGAACGGCCGGCGGCGCGGCGGCCGCCGTGCAGACTCGGCGAATGGGCAAAACCGTACTCTTGATCGAACCCGGGGCCCACATCGGCGGACTCACCAGCGGCGGACTTGGGGCGACCGACATCGGCAATAAAGCGGCGATCGGCGGCATCAGCCGCGAATTCTACCGCCGAGTCCGCGTGTACTACTCGCGCCCCGAAAACTGGACGCGGGAGAAGCCCGCCGACTACCGCAGCGGACGGGCCAGCGAGCAGGGCCAAGAAGACGCGATGTGGACTTTCGAGCCAAACGTCGCCGAGCGGATTCTGCGGGAAATGCTCGCCGAAGCCCAAGTGCCCGTGCTCTTCCAACAACGGCTTGACCTGCGCAAGCCGATCGACAAACGCGACGGACAGATCGTCGCCCTGCCGCTCGAAGACGGCCGCGTCGTCCGCGGCCGACGCTTCATCGACGCGACCTACGAGGGCGACTTGATGGCCCGCGCCGGCGTGTCCTTCCACGTGGGACGCGAAGCCAATTCGGTCTACAACGAGACGCTCAACGGCGTCCAAGTCGCCAACGCGACCAAACATCAACTGCAAGCCGGCGTCGATCCTTATGTGAAGCCTGGGGATCCGTCGAGCGGCCTGTTGCCAGGCGTGGTCGCCGGTCCGCCCGGTCCCGATGGTTCGGGCGACCGCCGCGTGCAGGCCTACAATTTCCGAATGTGCGTGACGGACGTCGAGGCGAACCGCTTGGCGTTCGAGAAGCCGGAGGGCTACGACGAACAGCGGTACGAACTGCTGTTCCGCAACTTCGAGGCGGGCGAAACCCGCACGCCTTGGAGCCTGTTCCTCATGCCGAATCGCAAGACCGACGTCAACAACAACTTTGGCTTCTCGACCGATAACCTCGGGAAGAACTACGACTGGCCCGAAGGCGATTACGCGACCCGCGAGCGGATCTTTCAGGAACATCTTTTGTACCAACGCGGCCTGATGTGGACGCTCGCCAACCACCCGCGAGTGCCCGCCAAGATCCGAGCGGAAATCAGCCGCTGGGGCAATTGCCGCGACGAATTCCCCGAACATGGCGGATGGTCGCACCAGATTTATGTCCGCGAGGGACGGCGCATGGTGTGCGACCACGTGATGACCCAGCACCATTGCCAAGGCCGACAAGTGGTCGCCGATCCCGTCGGCTTGGCGGCCTACACCATGGATTCGCACAACACGCAGCGGTATGTCGACGCCCACGGCCACGCGCGGAACGAAGGCGACGTCCAGGTCGGCGGCTTTCCACCGTATCCCGTGGGCTACCGATCGCTCGTGCCGCGGGAGGCCGAATGCGCGAATCTGCTCGTGCCGGTCGCCCTGGCCGCTTCGCACATCGCCTACGGTTCGATCCGCATGGAACCGGTCTTCATGGTGCTCGGACAATCCACCGCCACCGCCGCCTGCCAGTCCTTGGACGACAACGTCCCGGTGCAACGGGTCGACTACGCGAAACTGGCGGCGAAGTTGGTCGCGGACGGCCAAGTCCTGCAATGGACCAAACCGGCCCCGACGGGACTCGATCCGAAGAAACTGCCCGGCATCGTCATCGACGACTCCGAGGCCCGCGCCGAAGGTAACTGGGCGGTTAGCAGTTCAGTGGCGGGCTTCATCGGCCACGGCTACTCCCACGACGCGGACTCGCATAAAGGCAAATGCCGCCTGCGGTTTTCCGCGAACATTCCCGCGGCGGGCGAATACGAAGTGCGGTTCGCCTACACGCCCAATGCCAATCGCGCGACGAAAGCGCGGGTCGTCGTGCATCATCGCGACGGCGAGTCCCGCTTGACGATGAACCAACGACAGACTCCCAGCATCGACAAACGATTCGTCTCGCTGGGAAAATTCCGCTGGGAGGCCGGCGACCACGCCGTGCTCACCCTGTCCAACGACGACACCGACGGCCATGTCGTCGCGGACGCCGTTCAGTTGATTCGCCAGTGATGCACGGAACACGCAGCCCATGACGGACGAATCGTTCGATCCCTATTTCCACTGGCTAGGCATTCCGCCACAAGAGCAGCCGCCCGACCATTACCGGTTGCTGGGACTCGCCCGGTTCGAATCCGACCCGCTCAAAATCGAAGCGGCGTCCGACGAACGGATGGTGGAGATTCGACGCTACCAGTCGGGGCCGCGAATGGCCTACACACAGCGACTGCTCAAGGAAATCTCCATCGCCCGCCTCTGCCTGCTCGACATCCAATCCAAGGCGTCGTACGACACCGTGCTGCGAGGCCGTCAATCGCTCAATTCGATCGGCTGGGAAGAGACCCCGCCGCCGCAACATCTGCCCCAACCACC
>JBIKVL010000475.1:0-4368 GCA_044356875.1 Pirellulaceae bacterium
TTGGCAATTCTGGCGTCGCCATCGCGCACGCCTGCGGGCGCTCCTGCTGTGCAACACTCGGGCGCTGCCGGATGCTGCGGAGATCGCCCGTGGCCGGCTGCAAACGGCCGAAACCGTGTTGTCTCATGGCCCGCAGGTCATGGCCGAACCGATGCTGCGACGGCTCTTCGCCCCGGAAACCTGGCAGAAGATGCCCGAGCGGGTGGACGCGTTGCGGCGGGTGATTCACCATGCCTCGCCACGCGGTGTGGCCGCAGCGCTGCGGGGCATGGCGGAACGCCCCGACGTCACCACGTGGCTGCCGGAAATCGATGTTCCCACACTGCTGGTCGGTGGGGAACACGATGGGATCTCACCACCGGCCGAGATGCGCGATATCGCCGCCCGTATGCCCCGCGCCGAGTACCGCGAAGTTCCTGCCGCCGGCCACATGGCCCCCTACGAACGCCCCGAGGCGTTTAATTCATTGGTCGCCGACTGGTTGGCGGGACTGCCGCCCGTCGCGGGCGCACCCGTTACCGTCGCCGCACCGAATCCGAGTCAACCCGGATCGACGTGAACCCGGATCGACGTCAACCCGGATCGACGTCAACCCGGATCGACGTGAACCCGGATCGACGTGAACTCGGATCGACCTCAACTCGGATCGCCGTCAACCCGGATCGAAGTTGACCACGAAACGACTTCCCGCGCCGGCCCGATCCGCTCGGTTGATCGGTTCCACCACCAATCGATTGACGCCTGGACGCAGCGTCCATGAAAACTCGGACGACACTCGCCGTGGCGGCTGGTCGTTGTCGCGGATTTGCAGCGTGCCGCCACCCGGTATCACGGACTCGATGGCCACTCGCAATTCGCCGCTTGCCTCCGTCGCTTGCAAACGGGCGGCGGCGGCTTGGCCCGTCCATTGCCAATTCGCGGTCTGTCCGACTCGCTGCCCGTACAACAGCGACGCTGGATACGCATCGTCGCTCCATGCGACATGACCGGACCAGAACCAACCCCGCATCCCCTGGTTCAATGGCAAGGGCGAGGGGCGCGTCAGCCAGTCGCTACGCGGGATCAACCGGAGTTCCGCGAACGCCGGCCAGCCTGCCAAGCCACTCCACGTCCACTTCGTCTTCGCCACTCGAACCAATCGCACCGCGTCGCTCGGTTGGCCCCCGCGGACCGCCAACTGCCGCTCCCGCAACTCCAGCAGCGACAGCGGCGTGCCTCGTTCATCCACGAAATACCAGCCCGCTTGCCCATCGATGTAGATCCACTTCGCGAACTCGTTCGACCAAATCTCCACGACCTCGTGGCCGCTGCGAATGGCCAGGCCATGATCGCCCGCGCCAATCGACACGGCCCGGCCGATCAATCCGAAACTCTCGCACGCCTGCAAGAACACCACGTTGAACTGTTGGCAAAACCCGCCGATCGGTTTGCCGTCCGAGTGCGGCTTGAGAATCTCGAGCGCGTTCCATGGAGGATAGCTTTGGCCCAAATGGCCGTCCGACCACCGCAACGCCGACCAGGCGGCCAAACGGCTGACCAACGCCCATTCCGGCTTGCCGCCGACGGCCATCGTGTCTTTCGCCTCGCCGGCCGCGTCGTCCGACTCGCTCGATGCGGCCATGTCCGCGCGAACGTGTTCGTCGAGCCGCTCCACGCGTCGGAATTCCTGGAGCGTCGCGGCATCGAACGGTTCGTAGGTGAAAGCAATGGAGGATCGACGGACCACCGGCACTTCACGCTCGACGATCCGTACCCGACGCGTCCATTGCGGGAGCGGCGTTGAACGCCGGGCCATCTCCGCCTCGGCCGATGGGATGGGGCGAGCGGACATCGAGTCGTCGCGTATCCATTCCAGCCCGGTAACTCGGGGAGAATGCCGCGGATCGGCGGTGGCGAGCTCAATGCGAACCTGCGCGTAGCGGCCGTGCGGAACGATTGGTTTCGCGGAGCCGTTGGAGTCGTCCACCGCTTGCCATGCGCTCCATCCTTCCCAGGAATCCTCGGGGCTGCTCGCCGACCACGATCGATTATTGACACCGCCGGTCGTGCGGGCATCCGCACTTCGAGCGCCACCGCCACCGGCACCGCCACCGCCAGCACTACCTCCCACATTTGTGCCGCTCTTTGTGCCGCTATCCGATGCATCGGATGGCAGCGCATCGGATGGCAGCTTCGGGCCGGTGCGAACGGCAAGGCGGACGTTGCCGAGAGGCCGATCGGCGACGGTGGCGCGGACGCGGAAGGGTGGCCGCAGGTCGCCGGCGGGACTGAGTGGGGCATGATCCAGATTGGCAAGGTCGACGATTGGCGACCACCAAACGCCGCTCGGAGGATGCTGGTCCAGTTGCAGCCGCACGTAGTATTCGCCGTCCAGATCGCCTTTCGGGCCCAAGCCACGATCGGTCCATGTCTTCCCGCCATCCAAACTCTTGCGGCTGCGGTTGGGGTGGTGGCGACGCGTTTCCGAACCAGTCGCATAGTCTTGTTCGAGCGCGATCCAAAGCTTGCCGGCACCCTGTAGTTCGAAGCGGTTCACGCCCGCCACCAGTTTGTCGACCGGCACCGCATAGCGGCGCCAATAGTTGCCCGCCTTGCCCAGCGGTTCGAGACTCGTTGCGACGCCATTCACCTTAAAACGGAAGTCCGCCGTCGAACCCACAAGCAACGTCGCCGTTGCCGCTCGCGGATCGGCGACGATCAACTGTTTTTCGAGGACGACATGCTCGGTTAACGACTCTTCGTTGGGGACGTACGAGTAGCCGGCGGCCGGTCCGTCGTCCTCGATGAGCACGCCGCGATCCAGTTCCAAACATTGGCCGTCGCGCGACAAGCGAACATCGCGGACCGTGCCGCGATCGAAGAGCTCGCGGGCGTTCCAGACCAACACGTTGGCCTTGGTCGGCGAAGACGGTGTCTCCCCGCGTAGGGTTTCCAGGCGAGCCAAGGCGCAGCAGGCAGCCACGATGAAACCGAATCGGGCGACGCTTCGAAAGGTGGCATCGGCGAGGTAGGTTGTGGGCGACATGATCCAGAGCTTTCCGGAAGACGCGATTACGGCTCGATCGCGAGGCGTTGGTTCCCGCGCACGTCGCGAATTTCCCGCACGTCGCCGCCGTGCGGCGCGGCCAACCGCACATCGACGGTCGCCTGCTTTCCGAGCCCGAAGTGGGCGATGGCGGGTTGAGCGGACGCGTAGCCGAACCCAACGCTCAACTCGCGACAGCCAAGCAGCGCGGCGGGCTCGCCGAGGCGACCCGGCAAATAGATTTCAATGCGGGTGCCGATTCGTTGGCGATTGATCGGGCGGCTCGAAGGGTGGCTCGAGGAAGGGTTCGAGGTCTTCGGTTGCGCCGCCATCGAGGCGGCAAACTGCAGCCAATTTCCGCCGGCTGTTTCGTTATGGAGCAGCAGCGAGCGGCGTTCCGGCCACCAACTGGGAAGGAACATGTCGAGTCGGCCGTCGTGGTCGAAATCGGCAGTCGGTCCAGGCGCCATGTAGATCACCTTGCCGTCGGCGATCATCTTCTTGAAGAACGCGCCTGACTGTTTGATCTGCCGATCTTCATCGGTCGGAAAGTCGTTCGCGTTGGCACCCAACAAAGCGAAGCGTGGGGGAGCGTTCGTTGGCCCAGTCGCGGTGCGCTTCTCGCCGTTTGCTTTGTCCTTCGCGTCGCCGTTGGCGTCGCCATTTGCTTCGTGTCCCAAATTGCGGAAGACATACGGGTAGACGGCGCCGCCCGCGAACTTGACGATGCTCACCGACAGGTCCGGCCAGCCATCGTTGTCGAAGTCCTGGATCTCGACATGGGGCCCTTTGAGCGGCAACGGATCGAGCCCCGCGGCCGCCGTGACATCTTCGAATCGCGGCATCCCGCCACGCGGGCCACGATTGAGATAAAGGCGATTCGCGACCGGTTTAAGCCAGGGCGTCTTGAAATGTTGTCCCAAGACGATGTCCGCCAAGCCGTCTCGGTTGACGTCGCCCAGCGAAACGCCGCAGACCATGTTGTCGCCGCCCGCATCGGCCCAGTGGAAAGTCTCCTTCGATCCTTCCGGCTCGCGGAGTCGCCCGTGCTGATCGTTGATCAAGAGGCGATTGCCGCCGAGATGCGACGCGAGGAAGAGATCGGGCCAGCCATCGCCATTCACGTCTCCCGCCGCCACTCCCAGCCCCGGAGTTTGCTCGGGGAGGCCCGCTTCCCGCGACGCATCCACGAACTTGAGGCCGCCGAGGTTGCGGAACAGTCGCGACGATTTCGTGGGCGAACCGTTGTAGCCGGGCAACGGATCCTCGCCGACCACGAGGTCCAGCCAGCCGTCGCCATCGAAATCGGCCGTCGCCGCGCTGCGGCCGCCAAATTCGGCGGG
>JBIKVL010000476.1:0-4360 GCA_044356875.1 Pirellulaceae bacterium
CGACCAGCACCAGCGTCGCGAGTCGGACCCTGCCGATCTCGAGTCGATTTATGGACGGCTGTTGTGGCGGACGCGTCAGGCGGGCCTCGCCCATGGCGTCCGCGCCGTGTTTTGGCATCAGGGGGAGAACGATCAAGGGGCGGACGGCCCGAGCGGCGGTTTCGGCTGGGAGACGTACCGCGAGAACTTCGTGTCGCTAGCGACGGCGTGGAAAGAGGATTACCCGAATCTCCAGCGGATGTTCGCCTTCCAAATCTGGCCCCGAGCCTGCTCGATGGGACGCAATGGCTCCGACAACCAACTGAGGGAAGTCCAGCGTCGATTGCCCGAAGCGTTTTCGAGGCTTCGAGTCATGTCAACGCTTGGCATTAAGCCGCCAGGCGGATGCCACTATCCGTTGGCTGGCTATCGGCAATTAGGCCAGCAGATCGCACCGCTCGTCGACCACGAACTCTACCAACCGGCGGTTGGCAAGAGCGTTGCGGCGCCGAATCTGTTGAGCGTTCGTTTCGCGACGATTGCCCGCGACCAACTTCTGCTGGAATTCGACCAGCCGATGCTTTGGTCGGACACGTTGGCGAAAGAGTTCCGTTTGGACGGAAAACCTGGGCAGGTGGAGCGCGGCGGGGCTGAGGGGCGGCTTGTTCGGCTGCAATTGACCGCCGCCTCCGACGCCCGGCGGATCAGCTATTTGGACAGCGCCGCGTGGAACCCCGACAACCTGTTGGTCGGGGAAAATGGCCTTGCGGCACTCACGTTCTGGGAGGTCCCGATCGGGCAGCCGGCGGCCGATCGATGAGTTGTCGAGAGGGAAAAGAAACCGCCCCGCTGCGGCAGACGCCGTGGCGGGGCGGAGTTTATCGAGCGACAACTGCCAAAGCGTCACGCCGACCGGCGTGAGCAGCGATGGGAGTTACTCGGGCTTCGCTTCGCCTTCCGGCTTCGCATCGGCCGGCTTGGCTTCCGGAGCCGGGGCCGGGGCCGGGGCGGCATCGCCTTCCGGCTTGGCTTCTGGGGCCGGGGCCGGGGCAGCATCGCCTTCCGGCTTGGTTTCCGGAGCAGGAGCCGGAGCCGCATCGCCTTCCGGCTTGGTTTCCGGAGCCGGGGCCGCTTCGGCCGGCGGAGCGGTCGGGGCGGCAGCTGGCGGGGTCGAGGCGGAAGGAGCCGGGGCTTCGCCGCCACCGCAGCCAACCATGCCGAACATCATGCCAACAACAAGCAGACCACCAAAGAACTTACGCATCTCAACGTCCCCTTGAACAACGGCCGTTTCCACGGCTCTGATCGATTCGCGTCGGCCACCGTGCCGGGACCCTCCCAGCCAGGCCTTCGTCGTGAGATTAGAGACAGCTCGAACGGTTTTTATTCCCGAGAATTCCCCGGTTTTTGCGAAAATCTTTGAAATTCGACCCGTTCACCACGAAGACAGGGGGGCCCCGAAATTGGCGAGGGAGGATTTTTTCGTCGAATTCGGGAATAATATCGCCCCGTACGGACTCTTGATTAGCGACAAGGCGAAACGCGAACCATGGACTCAACGGCACAAGCTCCAGGAATCTCGGTGTCGACCGGCCCTGAACCGGCTCCGATCACCGCGACCGTGGACGCGAACCCGGCCACTGCGGCGGTTCGCCCACAGCTAGAGCCTGCGTCTGGGTCGTCGACGGGACGCCTTTCGGCCGCCGAGTTGGAGGCTTGGTTTGCTGCCCACTTCGCCGAGGTCTACCGGTACGCGTACCGGTTGAGCGGCGAGCATGCGGCAGCGGAAGACTTGACACAACAAACCTTTACGGCCGCCTTAAGACACGGGGGCACAGTTCGCTCGGCGGAAGCGGTTCGAAGTTGGCTCACGAAAGTCTGCCGGCATATGTTTTGTCGTGTATTGAAACGGTCGGGACGGGTCGAATGTGAACTGGATACCGAGAACTTACCCGCCAGGGAGTCTCGCGATGGATTGGAATTGGAGACGCGTGAAACGCTGCAAACCTGTATTCAGGCGTTGCCCGAGCCGTTTCGTGTGGTGGTTTTGATGTTTTATTTCGAGGATGCCTCGTATCGCGAAATCGCCGACGAATTAGGGATCTCAGTCGGGACAGTGATGAGTCGTCTATCCCGCGCAAAAGCCCTTCTGCGATCGGCGTTTCCATCCACGGATACGAAAAAACTGGCAGGGAAGGACTAGGTATGAACGATTCCAACCCGCCGGCCACGCCCATGGACAAGCCGTTTCTTGCCAACTCGAACCATCTGACAAGCTCACCCGCCGGGGACGAACTTCTCGTCCAGTTGCTGGATGTCTGCCGCAACGGAACTGACGATTTAGGTTTACCCGAGACAGCTCCGCTCGCCGCCGCCCTCGCGACTGGTCCCGAGTGGCGGGTCCGATGGGAGGCCGCCCAAACGGAGAACACCCATTTCCGCCGACAACTGGAAGACGTGCCGTTGCCCGCCGGTCTGGAAGCCAGACTGCGGTCGAAACTCGGATTGGCGACGGCCGAAGCAGTGGAGGCAGGCGCGGTAACAGAGGAGGCTGGCTCGGTAACAGAGGCGGCTGGCTCGGTAACAGAGGCGGCTGGTTCGGTAACAGAGGCGGCTGGCGCGGTAATAGTAGCGGCGGGCGCGGTAACAGTGGTGGCTGGCGCGGTAACACAGGCGGCTCAGGTCGCGGATGCTGCCGTTCTGGCGGATCGCGTGGCACCGTCACGTTCACGTTCGCGGTCTACGTCGCGGCGTTGGTTCTTGGTGGCGGGTCTGGCGAGCGTTTCCGTCGCGGTGGCGTTCGCGTTACTGCGCTGGCAGTCGGAGAATCGGACTACCTTGCCGGATTCATCCGAGGCGCTCGCCAACTTGGGTCGGCAATGGGCCGACTCGGTCGCCGCATCGGCGGATTGGCGGTCGGAGACGAACGACTTGCCTGAGGACCGCGAGGCGCGGACGACGGTGGTTGGCGAACGGACGCGGTGGCGAACGCTCCGCACAACCTGCGATCGCCAGACGCACGTGGTGGAAGTCCGACGCGGCCTCGTCGGCGCTTGGCTCTTCAGTTTTCGCGGTTCCTTGCCATACCTTAAGAGCTATCTGACGCCCGTTCGCCTGTCAGGCTCTGGGGAATCGGATGTTTGGGCGTGGTCCGATGGCTCGTTGGTGTTTGTGCTGGTCGCCCAAACCCCCGAGTCGCGCTTGGATTCTTGGATTCGCCGTCCCAAATTCGCGGTTTCGCCGACGCCTCCTGCTCACGTTTTGCCCTCCCAATCGCCGAAATCCCTACAAGCGGAACGTCCGCTATTGTCGACGCGGCACGATCACGAAAGCCGGGGAAGGGGACTGGCATGCGTTGGATTCCATGGATTGTTTTGGGCGTCTTGGCGGCAGGCGTCATCCTGATCTTCTCGAAGAGCTCGCCGCGTGCTCCGCTGGCCACCGTGGCGAAAAACTCGCCCCCGAGCCCCGCCCCCTCCGAACCCGCACCGAAGACGGGGGACGTCGTGGCTGTCGCCGCCTTCTCGGCCACCGCCGACACAGGATCTGCTCGCCGAAACAGCTCGCGGCGAGACACGGCCTTCGCTGCTTACAACCAAGAGGCGAATCAAGCTGAGGTAACCGCCCCAGCCGAGGCGACTGCAACGGCCGACGCCGCCGGCTCGGCACCCGTCGGCTCCGACGACCCAACGGCTCGGACGGACACACCGGCTGGTGTAGGTGCGACCGGCCAAGGCATCCCGCCGCAAAATGGCGCGTTGCCAGCGCGAGAAGACACGGCTGCGGAAGCTCCAGGGGTCGGACCCGTGCCCGCGGAAACTCCGCCGGCGGAGCGCGACCCGGCTGTGCATCCGCTTCCTTCGCCGCGTCCGACAGTTGGGAACGGCGATGACGGCCCACTCTCGAATCTCGATCCGCCCATTGGCGCCCGGGGACAGATGGCGCCCGCCCACGACTCGGCGCATCAGCCGTACTATCCGTCGGCGAAGCCGGTAGTGGCGGGGCCGTTGCCACGTCGGAACACGGAGGCCTGGGAAGCGATCCACCGCAAAGCGGCGATGAAGGCCGAAATGCGGGGACGTCGGCTCACCACGCAGAAGTGGTTTGGCTACTCGAACCTCCGCCCCACCGCCTCCGCCACGCCCTTCCTCTCGACCTACTCGCCGACCTGGACCGGCAACACGGCACACCCCGCGTACTGGACAGGCGTCCGATAGAGTCACGCGGGCAAGCGATCGTTCGCCATGTCGGGAAATGATCACACAGAGGCACAGAGGCACAGAGAAGTGCTTCCGCCGAAGTTGGGAGTCATTCGCCCGCGCTTCGAGCGGAAAAGTCGAGCTTGATGGATGACTTCGGGCCTACTCGATCATGGCTCCGG
>JBIKVL010000741.1:0-3218 GCA_044356875.1 Pirellulaceae bacterium
GCGTCACTGTCTGGCGCCGCAAGAGTTAGCAGTGGTAACTCGGGTACTTGCGCCCACGGTCTGGGAGCGTTGCTGGCACTTGCTTCGCCATCCGTATTCCATCCCCCTCGGAGAGAATCCGACTTGGGAGCAATGCCTAGCGGCCCATCCCAGTTTGTTAAGCAAAATGCGACGGGACAGGCATCTACGACGCGTTCCCGCTCCATCCTATCCGGACGTCGCCGGAGCGCTTCATAGAGTGCTGCAGGGAGTAGCGGAATTGGCGGATCCCAAGTCTATCAACGTGACTCCGCCATCGCAGATGCGAGTTTTGCAAGTCCAAGGTCTGAGGAGAATGCTGGCTAGATTCCCGCGCCATCTTTCCAATGCCGATATTGCGACATGGGTGGATCGACTGGATGAGCCGGATTGGAAAAAACGATTCAACGCGCGGCTTGTCATCCATGCCGTCGGCATCGACGCCCTTCCCGCTCTGTGGCGAGCGAAGATGCGAAGACATATGGCTCGCTTGTCCAAGCGATTGATTCAAACAGTCATTCAGGAAAACCGATCCCGATTCGACGATTTTAGGCAGTTCGTATGCGTCGGGTGCTATTCGCGATTCCAGCAATACGCTTACGACGCCGACACGGAGCCCCATCGAGCCGCTTCTTGGGTGGCCTCTTGGATCGGCAATTCCGAAGAATTCTATAGCGCTTGCCGACAATGCAAGAGTGCTAGATACGCCCGCAAAACGACCAGGATCACATGTATCGTCGGCGAAACGGCCGCGTTCGAAAAATGCCATCATGCCTCCGCCGAATCGGCTGAAGGTCGGCTCAATGACGGGCAATCCGCATTTGACGATGCCACGAACCACATCTGGACTCGCATGGCTTCCACTCCCGACGTCCCGCCGCGCGAAATCGCCGTGCCGTGGTCGTTAGTTGGCCGACCGTTCGATTTCGATGTGGTTCACGTAGGCCGGGCCGAGGAATCGGAGATCGAACGCTACGCTGCTACGCTGCTGGCGGATAGCGATCGGGTCCGTCTCCGCCACCGGCCGAGCGTCTCCGTGCGACTCGAATTCCCTGAGCGGCTGTCCGCGAACTCGTTGAACATTCTGTCGCGGATGTTTCCCAAAGCCCTCAAGGCGGCGCGATTGATCGCGAACAATCGCCTACCCTAGGAAAAGTCCGCCAAGAAATTTGGGTGGCGACCGCGACACGCGTTCCGCTCTTCCGCGAACAAGATCGTCCGATGGACGGGCTGGCTCATTGGGAACGACTGGCGAATTCGCCATCCCTTCATCGAATTCCAACAACTTGCCAATATCGTGCGTGGGCAATATGTCGCCTTGAACATGATCGCGGAGAATCTGACGTGACATCTCACATTCAACCCGTGCCGCATCCCCCGTCTCTCCGAAGGCCGACGTTTCGTCGCGCTTTCACTTTGGTTGAACTGCTGGTGGTGATCGCGATCATTGGGGTCTTGGTTGCCCTGCTGCTTCCGGCCGTTCAAGCGGCACGGGAGGCAGCCCGTAGAATGGCCTGTTCCAACAACCTGAAGCAACTCGGCCTGGCCGCATTGAATCACGAAAGCACCTACAAGGAGCTGCCGGCGAGCCTCATTATCGAGCTTGGCCTGCCTCCAGGCGGGGCTGGCCAGCCCGGCTCGCCCTACCCGGGTGTTGTGCATTCCTGGGCAGTTCAATTCTTGCCCTATATCGAGCAGAGCGCTTTGTATGATCAGTACAACCTGAAATTCCCCTGGTTCTCCAGCCCGCAAATCGTTCCTGGAACTCCGGACAACCAGGCGGTAATTCGAGCAACAGTTAACACGTTCCTCTGTCCTTCGACCCCAGGCGGGTCCCAGAGAAAGGCCAATGGAAGCTTCAGCTTCGGAGCCAACTTTCCTTACACCAACCTGGCCGTTACCGACTACGCCACAAATAGTTCTATCAATCCCGGCTCCGTCACTTTCTTCGGTTATCCCAATGGAACCACCCAGGCCAGCCTATTCAGCGCGATGCGGCCGACTTTGAGGGGTAGCGGCGTCGCGTTGCTCGGGCAGTCGCCGTCGGAAGCCAACACCATGGGCACGATTATCGATGGAACGTCCAACACCTTGCTACTGTGCGAAAGCGCCGGACGGCCGGATTATTACATCGGCAAAAAGCTAGTAACGCGCGGCTCGCTCAACGATGGCGGCTGGGGGCATCACGAGAACGACTACGGTTTGGATGGCGCAGTTAAAGGCTCCGCCAGCGCTCCAGGGAATTGCGTCATCAATTGCCACAATAATAACGAGACATTCGCGTTCCATCCTGGAGGAGCAACGCACGGTTTCACGGACGGGAGCGTTCGATTCCTCTCGGAAACCCTTTCCGCTCAGGTTTACGCGGCCATGATTACGGCGAGCGGTTCGGGGATGACTCCCGCTGAAACATCGCCCAACCAAGGATTCTAGGTCGGTAAACCGCTCCCTTTTGGAAAGCGATCGCAATGTCTAGGTCCCTCGCCAGTTCGATCGTCTTGCTTGCCTCTTTCCTGCTGACAGGTTGTGGAGGCAGCGAGGAAGAGCGATGTTTGCCGGTGTCGGGGAAGATCAGCACCAAGGGTGGGAAGCCTTGTGGCAATGCCTTGATTGTGTTCCACCCGCAGGAAGAAAGCCGTGTCAACGCGGCCAAGCCGTTCGCCATGAGCGATGATCAGGGGAACTACAAGCTAACGACCAACGTCGAAGGCGACGGCGCCGTCGCGGGAAGATACGGAGTGACGGTCGTTTGGCAGGGCCAAAAAAAGTCGTCGGCGCTGTCGCTTTCCACGGAGGGAAATGCTGGCGGACCGGATAAGCTCAACGGCAAGTACGCCAATCCCAACAATCCGCTGTTCTCGTTCGAAGTGAAAGAAGGCGCTGCGAACCAGTTCGACTTGTCCGTCGAATAACCCTTCGCGGCACCCGTGATCTAAGTACTGGGCTGAACTGGCGCGACTCTTATCGCGTTGCAGCGGGAGTAGACCTGTACGGTCGTTCGCGAACTGGCCTCTCGCACATCTCGGCCACCCGTATTCAACTCGGTTGCACGCCCGTCGGCCCGAACCGCTTGCGGCAGGGGCCAGCACGACTGCGGCGGATTTGAGTCAGTATCCCCGACAGGGGTCGAACCTGTAACCTTCGGCTTCGGAGGCCGACGCTCTATCCAATTGAGCTACGGGGACATACGTACAGACGCG
>JBIKVL010000478.1:0-4345 GCA_044356875.1 Pirellulaceae bacterium
CCGAACGCCATCACCGCCTCGTTGCCCACCGACGTGCCATTCAGTCGCAGACGACGCAGCCGAGCGCAGCGAGCGATCGCCGCCCAGGTTTGCGGCCCGGCCACTTCGCATCCGGAGAGCTCGATCGTTTCGAGCGACGGCGACTGGTTGATCCAGCCGGCGATCTGGGCATCGTTCGCCGTCGTTTTCGCCAACGTCAGGCCGATCAACCCAGCAACTGCCGGCACATCCTGCTTCGAACCGCTCTTCGAACGCTCCACCTTGCCGCCGGCTTGAGCGATCTCGTTGGCGACGCGATCCACGTCGGCGGCCGCATTGGGCCCGCTACCGTCTCCACAGGCGGCCAACAGCAAGGCGATAGCGATGCCAACCACACAAAAAAACTGGAACGGGACGCGAACCATGATCCACCGCGGGAAAGGGGCGAAAGGGAAGAGCTGTCTTCGCTACGAGAGGGCGGCGCCTTCAGACGAGATGGTGCTGTCAGTGGAGACGGCGCTGTCAGTGGAGACGGCGCCCAGAGTGACAATCTCCACGCTTTGATCGCGGGTTTCGAGCAGCATGATCGTTGGCTTGCCGAACGACCAGCCACTCGCTTCGCCCGGATTGAGGAACAGGCGCCGCTGTTCGTCGCGATGGATCCGCACCTTGTGCGTGTGCGCGTAAACCGCGATGTCGAAAGGCTGTTGAGCCGCCAGGATCTGCCGCTTGGTATGCGCGATCAAAAACCGGGTTCCATCCGCCGCTTGGTAAGCCACGGGCGGATCGGCGAACAGTTTGCTCACCAAACCGATCCCGCTCAATATTCCAACCTTGTTTCCCTCGTTGTCGCCGAAGCAGCCGACCAGGGGACAGGCCAACGCGCGGAGTGGCCGGACAGCGATCGGCGAGACCAGATCGCCGGCGAACAACACGCATTCGCACCCTTCGCGATTGAACCGCTCGACGGCCATCCTGATGTGGGCCACGTGGTCATGGGTGTCCGCGAAAATGCCGATTCGCATGCCTGGGCGCCGCGTCCGCTGGCGGGTTCAAAGAATCTGGGAAACAAGGGTTTGGGGAAACGAGGGTTTTCGGAAACGAGGGCTCGCAACCTCACTGCCGCTCCAGCGTATCAGATGCCAAGTGTTCGACGCCACGGGGACCGATTACGCTTACCCGCAACTGCGATACACCCTCGACGGAGCCCCCAGTCATGCGCCCTTCCGATATGGTCGCCCCGATGGAACGCCGGCAATGGTTGAAGTCGGCCAGCCAACTCGCGGTCGGCGGAGCCATTGCTGCTGGCCTAAACGCTGGCCTGAACGTCGGCCTGGGCGCCGGAATGGGCGCCGGCGGCGGAGCGGCGGCGAATGTGGCGAATCTGGCTAATGCGGGGGAGGCAGAGGCAAATGCGGCGAAGCGTCCGCTGCGGGTCGCGGCGATCAACTCGGTCTATCGGCTCCGCTCGCACGCCTACCACCTGTGTGGCCGAGTGATCCATGGCTACCAGCGCAACGGATTCCATCACCAGCCGCGGCTCAAGCTGGTTCGCATGCACAACGATCAAACGCCCGTCGATGATTTGGGCCACGAGTACGGAAAGCGGTACGGAGTCGAAGTGTGCGGTTCGGTGGAAGCCGCGCTCGGCGGCCCCAAGCAGTTAGACGTCGACGCCGTTCTCCTGGTGATCGAACACGGCGATTACCCGGTGAACGAGTGGAATCAAGTGCTGTATCCGCGTTACGAAATGTTCGCGAAGATCGTCGAAGTTTTTCGCCAAAGCGGCCGCGCCGTACCCGTCTTCGTGGATAAACATCTGTCGTATGACCACCAGTTGGCGGCCAAGATGGTCGCGACCGCCAAAGAGTTGGGATTTGGACTCATGGCCGGCTCGTCGCTCCCCGTGACTTGGCGAGTGCCCGAGATCGAACCGCCGCTCGGCACGCCTTTCACCGAAGCGGTGGTGACGTTCGGGTTCGATCGGGGCGTGCCGGAAATCTATCTGTTCCATGCGCTCGAGACGCTCCAGTGCATGCTTGAACGCCGCGTCGGCGGCGAAACGGGCGTGAAGTCCGTGGAATGCCTGGAAGGGGACGCGGTGTGGCAAGCGATCGACAGCGGCCGGATCTCCGCTCGGCTTGTCGACGCCGCGCTGCGAAAATCGCCGAGCAACAACGTTGGTCCCGTGCGGGAGAATGTCCGCAAGCCGCTGGCGATCCTCGTCGACTACCTCGATGGCACGCGCGGAGCCGTCATCAACTTGATCGAACAGGTCTCGGACTTCTCGTTCGCCGCGTTCCGCAAGGGAAACGCGGACCCCGTGGCGACGAATTTCTATCTGCCGATCCCGCCTGGCGCGCGGTTCTTCGATCCGCTGATGTGGAACATCGAGCGTTTCTTCCTCGAAGGCCGATCGCCCTACCCCGTCGAACGCACGTTGCTCACCAGCACCGTGCTCGATCTGGGCCTCCGCGCCTTGAAGCAAGGGCGGCCTCGGTCCGACGACGCGCTGCGAATCGCCTACTCGCCGCCCACAGACTCGGGATTCTTCCGCGGCCCCGTCGCTGAGTGAACGCACGTCCTCGTTTACCGCCGAGAAGGCTCGGCCCGCCACCCGAATCGGCCGCGGCGCGCGGCATCTCGGTTCCAAGCGAGCCAGCGCCTTCGGCTTGGCGGTAAACGACGGAACCCGCCGTCAACTTTCCGGATGGAAGTGGTGCCGCGGATCGACCGGAGACACTCGAAGGTTGCACACAAAGCCGGCGGCGAGCAGTCCGGCCATGAGGTACATCACGGGGAAATACGCTTCGCCACCGGCGGCTCCAGCCGCCTTCGCCCGTTCGGCCCAGCGAGTCAGCAGCACGGGACCGGCCACACCCGCGATCGACCATGCCGTCAACAGCCGGCCATGAATCGCGCCCACGTGCATCGTGCCAAAGAGGTCCCGCAAGTAGGCCGGAATCGTCGCGAAGCCGCCGCCATACATCGTCATGATGGCGAGGCAAGCTATCTCAAACAATGGCCGCGAACCGCTCCGTCCCAGTAGCGGCAACGTCGCGTAAAGAATGCCGCCGAGTCCAAAATAGATCGCGTAGGTCGTCTTGCGACCGAACAGATCCGAGGCGCTCGACCAAACAAA
Organism: Pirellulaceae bacterium; assembly: GCA_044356875.1. GTDB lineage: Bacteria > Planctomycetota > Planctomycetia > Pirellulales > Pirellulaceae > CAIXSC01. The sequence continues at coordinate 3,122 of JBIKVL010000478.1, forward strand.
ACGTCCCGCCATATTCGCGACGCTCAAGAGCGTCACAAACCATGCGCCAGCGGCAGGTGTCACTCCAAAAATGTCCTGCACCATGTCAGCCGCTTTTCCCAGGATGCCGATGCCGGCGGACACGTTGAAACACAGCATCGCCCACAACAGATAAAACTGCGGCGTTCGCAAGGCCGTGTCGGCATGCACATGATGGCCCGACAACCGGGTGGCCGCCGCCGCTCGCGAACCGCCGTTCGTCTCGCCGTTCCCCTCGCCGTTCCTGTCGGCGTTCCTCGCGCCGCTCGACTTGGCGCTGGCTTCCGCTTGCACCTTGCCACTCGCTGGCGTCCAGCCGGGCGGCGGGATGCGGATCATTGCCGCGCCGGCGAGCATCGCGGCTAGGTAACCGGCGCCCAGCGTCGCGAAGGTCTGCGCGACGCCCGTCGACTGGTGCGTCGCATAAAACCCCATCAGCGAAACGCTCAGCGGAGCCGCGATCAACGCGCCGCCGCCAAAACCCATGATCGCCAATCCAGTCGCCATCCCCGGTCGGTCAGGAAACCAGCGGATCAAGGTGCTTACTGGCGCTATGTAACCCAAACCCAACCCGCAGCCGCCAATCACGCCGTAGCCGGCATAGAGCAGCACCAGCGAATGTGTCGCGACCGCCAGCGACGCGAGAAACAATCCCGAGGAAAAGCACAGAGCGCTCGCGAACATCGCCAACCGCGGTCCGACCCGTTCTAGCCACTTCCCGCCAAACGCGGCCGACAACCCAAGACAGACGATCGCCAAGCTGAATACCCAGATAACCGACTCGCGGCTCCAATCGCCCGGGCCCGGCTTCTCCACACCCAGGATTCGCGTCAACGGAATGTTGAAGACGCTCCATGCGTAGGCTTGGCCGATCGACAGATGGATGCACAACGCGGCGACCGGCACCCAGCCACGACGATATCCGGGCGCCGCGTGCGAACACTCCTTCGCGAACCAGTTCCCCATCTTCGGCCTCCTGTTGCCACGCGATCCTCAACGAGGACGCGTCCCAAGCGATTTCAAGCAGAATGCGAACGCGAACGCCACACGCTCACAGACCGCACACGCTCACAGACCGCACACGCTCACAGATTGCATTCGATCACCGTGAAATCGTCGTCCAGCGTATCGATGCCATGCAGCACTCGGACGTGGGCCAGCAGCTTGTCCATCAGCGATTCGCCGGCGCCGGGCGGCTGCGACATG
>JBIKVL010000477.1:0-4345 GCA_044356875.1 Pirellulaceae bacterium
TTCCTCGTCGCAGCGCCACTCGTAAAGACGCCACTCGTAAAGACGCCACTCGTAAAGACGCCTCTCGTAAAGACGCTCTTCGTCGAGTAGCGCTTCGTCGCGGCCCTTATCTTCGGCGTTTCGCTTGCGAGCGGCTCGAAGAGCGGGCCCTGATGGCGCTATACCCCTTTGGGGCTCTCGCCGACGACACGGGCGAGTTCTTTTTGGGAGAGGTGGCGGTCACGGTGGTGCTGATGGAGTCAGACCGCAGCGCCGCTCCGGCCGGCGTCAATCCGGACCCCGATACGGAGAACTGGAACGTCGATACGATCGCGGCCGTGAAGACGAAGGTCGAGTCGTCGATGCAGTGGTGGCAGCAAACGCTGGCGAACGTGTCGCCGACGATGGCGAACACGCTCAGCTTCACCTACGACTACACCTATGCGGATTCGCCGGTGCGGACATTCATGGAGCCGATCAATCGGCGGTCGAACGATTTCCAGCTCTGGATGTACGACTTCCTGAAGCTGGTCGGTTACGACGACACGCGCGACTTTAGCCGCGACATTCGCGCTTACAACGACGCGAAACGCCGCGAAGTGGGCGCCCAGTGGGCGTTCACCATTTTCGTGGTGAACTCGACCAACGACACGGATGACAGCTTCGCGTCTGGTGGTTCGTTTTCGCGGGCGTTCGCTTACGCGGGTGGCCGGTTCATGGTGGTGCCGTCCGACCGTCCGACCAGCACGTACGCGCATGAAACGGGCCATATGTTTTGGGCCCGCGATGAGTACTCTGGCGAAGACTGGACGACCCGCAGGGGTTACTACAACACGCAAAACAGCAACGCGCCGCGCACGGGCTACACGCAACTTCCGAGCATCATGGCGGCCGGACAATTGCTGGACCAAGCATTCAATAGTCGCGTCAGCGCGGCGTCGACGTTGGCCATGGTCGGCTGGCAGGACTCGGACGGCGACGGCGTTTTCGACGTGCTGGACGTGCCGTTATCGTTGAGCGGCACGGGCGCCTTCGACGCGGCGAGCGGCACCTACCGCTTTCGCGGATCGGCAGCGGTCAACACGCTCCCCAATCGCAACTCCAGCGGCTTGCAGAGCGACATCACGATCAACACGGTGGGGCAGGCCGAATATCGTTTCGATGGCGGACCGTGGCAGACGGCGGCCACCTACGGCGGCTACACAGTGACGCTGGATTTGGCCTTTCCCGTTCCGGCCGGCGTGTCCAACGTGGACATCCGGGTTGTGGATCCGAAGACGACGGTGGCGTCGCCGATTTTCACGGGCTCGCTGACGCGGCCTGTTTCCACATCGAGCCAAGGGATCGGTGGATTCGTGTTTCGCGATCTCGACCAGGATTCGCAGTTCGCGAACCCCGAGTCCGGTTGGGCGGGCTGGACCGTTTCCCTGGTCGGCGCGGGCGGCGCGCCGCTGGCCACTCAACAGGTCATTGAGCCGGATGACTACGCCGCGGGACTCTCGCTTGGGAATCCGGCTCCTGGCATTCGTCTTTCGTCGATCGGTTGGAATGCCGACGGCAGCGTGGTTGCGGCATCCGGTTTGATTGGTGGAGTGCCACGGGTGTTCGGCACGCGAACGACGATTCCCGCCGAGTCCACCACGGTGTTTTCGGCGGAGGCGACGATCTTGCGAGTCGATTTCGACACGCCGACCACATTCGTGGGAATCGACGCGATCGGCGCTAACGGGCCCGCGTACGGTCGATTGGAAGCGTACGACGCCAATGGGACGCTACTGCAACGCTTCACGACGGGGTTGTTGAACGAGGGCCAGCGGCAAGCCATGTCGGTTCGGCTCGATCTTCCCCAGATCAAATACGTGCTCGCGAAGGCCCACGCGGGCACTGCCATCCAGTTGGACCGATTGTTGGTGGGACCGGCGAACGCGGCGGTCACGGATGCCGCTGGAGCCTACTTGCTTCCGGCGCTTGTGGCTGGCGAATACACCTTGCGGGCGACGCCGCCAAGCAACTGGACCTACGGAGGCGCATTGCCCGCGGATCGAACGGTAGTCCTGGGCGAAGGCGAGTCCCGCGGGATGGTCGACTTTGGAATCGAGGTTTCCGCCAGCCCGTGGCATAACGTGTCGCGGCCGAACGACGTCAATAACGACCAAGTCGTCACGCCGCTCGACGCGCTGCTGATCATCAACGACATCAACACCTACTCGCCCCGGGTCTTGGCCACGAGCGGATCTGGCGGCTTTGTCCCGCCGCCGTTCATTGATGTGAACAATGACGGCTTGGTTTCGCCGATCGACGCGTTGCTGGTCATCAACCATCTGAACAGTTCGGCGGCGAGCGGCGAAGCGCCACCGCTCATCGGCCCCGCGCTGCCAAGCGGGGCGTTCGATGGCTCGGGCGGAGCGGGCAGTCTCGGCGGAGCGAGCGGCCCTGGCGGAGCGAGCAGCCCGGGTGGCTCTGGCGCCTTGAACGCGGTGGGTGGGGAAGGCGATTGGGCCGCATGGTTCGCGACGACAATGGAAGCAGCTCGAAATGCTCCATCGGCGGCGAGCGTGACCGATGTCGCGAGTCTGGTTCGCGACCATTGCCGCGTTACGGCGAAACGCCCAACTTCACTCGGCGTCCGTTGGTCGAACGACGCCGAAGCCGATGAGCATTCGCATGAGCACGACCACGATCATGCCGACCATGATCATGCCGACCATGATCATGCCGACCATGATCATGCGATTGATTCGCCAGTCGACGACGAGCGTGGCGAGTTCGCATTCGGCGATGTGAATGTCGTCGATCAAATCTTCGCTGCGGACTGGTTGAGCTAAGGGATGACCGAAAAATAACTTCCCAAAAGAGAAGCGGCGAATAAATGCGAACCTCTTGAATCCGTAGTATCACTGGTCGAATGCGATTAGTGCTAACCGATGCGGCGAATTGCGAGATTGAGACGGAGCCGCCAGTCCGATCTGCCCCTTTATTAGGGCGACGGATTGCGGATGTGTCTGATAACCCAGGGAGACGCGACGCGTCTGCGCCGCTTCGCTTTGTCCTGGGCTAACCTGTTTTGCCCTTTCGGAGCATGGCGGCCCCTTCGGGGCATGGCCCCCGCGGTGCGTTCGTCCCAACTCCCCGAAGGGGCAATGACAAGTTAGCCCAGGGCAGAGTGTCGCGGCGGAGCCGCGACGCGCCGCCCTGGGTAGCAGGGCCCCCGAAGCTCCATCGCCCCGAAGGGGCACGACAAGACCGATCACGGGATGTGATCACGAACAATTGCGAACCGGAGGTGAATGGATAGCCTCGATTCGCGTGCCCCGACGGGCAAAACGAATCGGCTACGTCCCGCGTGACGTTGGCATTCGGACGATCGCAGAAATGGGGTCAAGACTCTATTCCTTTTCTCAATAAAAGAGTCCTGACCCCTTTTCCTGTTTTTTCCTATTCACGGCAATCGCTCTTTATGGCTTTCAATATGTTTGCGCAATTCCGTGGTCGCTTTGTCGAGATTGCCGGCGGCGAGCTGCTCGACGAGGCGACAATGGCTGTTGGCGCCCGTTGTCCAGTCCGCTCGTTTCACGCTCTCGCGAAACCGTTGGAAGAACACATGCAGCAGATCGCCGAAGGCGACGAGCGGTCGTAGGCCGCTCGCCTCCAGCAGCGATCGGTGGAACTGAATATCGAGCGCGATGAATGTCTTCAGGTCGCGAGCCGACGCGAACTGTCCAACGATTTCACGGAAGCGGGCTTCAATCGCCGGGTCGTCCCGCATTCGCCGCACGACATGCGGCAACACTCCGGTTTCCAGAATCACTCGACTGTCGATGAGTTGCCGCGGATCCACATCGAGCAACCCGGAATGAAAACCGAGATGCTCGGTGACTCGTTCCATGTCGATGCGCCCGACAGTCAGCCCGACGCCGGTCTTCGACTGGATGATGCCGAGAAATTCGAGCGCTTTCGTCGCCTCACGCAGGCTCAGCCGACTGATCCCCAGCGTTTCGGCCAATTGCGTCTCGGTCGGCAGTCGATCACCAGGAAGCAGCTTTCGTTCGACAATGTATTGCTTGATCTGCGCGGTGGCTTGATCCCGAACCTTGGAACGACGCAGCGTCTGCATGAGACTTCTCCGGCACGATTGCGGACCACAAACACGTGCGAGCGATTATCTGACAATCTAATCCCGTGTCAATCCTGTTGGCCCGTCGCGGCGCCAATGAAGCGGCCCGCCATGCCGATTTTCTTCCAGCGCCTCCTTTTCAGTTCCACCTGAAGAGCCGCAGCGCGAGCGCGAACGAGACGGTGGCCCAAATCGCCAAGCCGAACAGCTCTTTGGGTTGCGACCAAGCGGCCAGCCCGTCGATCATCACAC
>JBIKVL010000479.1:0-4337 GCA_044356875.1 Pirellulaceae bacterium
AAGCGGACGGCCCGGCCGATGAAGACCCGATGCGCCGCAGCGACGCCTTCGACCTCGAGTGGCCGAAGCTGCAGCAGCTGTACATCGCCAATCAAAAGGCGATCAATCAGTTGAGCGTCGAGACCGAGCGGCTCGCGCGGGCCAATGAAAAGGCGGCGATCGACTCGGTCCGCTGGTGGACCGCTTTCATGCTGATCTTGGGCGCTGGCAATTTGGCGTTCGTTCTCGCGCTCAGCTCGTGGATCGCCGCGAGCATCGTTCGACCGACGCGGCTGCTGATCGACCGCATGCGGGAAATGTCCCAAGGCGCCGGCGACCTGACGACCCGCATCCCTGTTGATAGCCAGGACGAAATCGGACAGCTCGCGCAAAGCATCAATACCGTGGTGCAACGGCTGCACGATTTGGTGAGCGAGATCAAGCGTTCGAGTATCGACTTGATGTCGACCGCCACGCAGATCGCGGCGACGGCGAAAATGCAGGAATCGACGATGCAGTCGTTCGGCGCGTCATCGACCGAAATCGCGGCGGCCGTGAAGGAGATCTCGGCCACCAGCCAGCAGCTGGCGGTGACGATGGACGAAGTGAATCGCGGCGCCGAAAACGCGGGAACGCTGGCGAATGGCGGCCGCTCGGGGCTGACCGAAATGGAAGCCGCCATGCATCGGCTGGCCGGCGCCACCTCGTCGATTTCCGCCAAGCTCGCCACCATCCGCGAAAAGGCGGACGACATCAATATGGTGGTGACGACGATCACCAAAGTCGCCGACCAGACCAACCTGCTCTCGATCAACGCCGCGATCGAAGCGGAAAAAGCGGGCGAGTACGGCCGCGGCTTCCTGGTCGTCGCCCGCGAAATCCGCAGGCTCGCCGACCAAACGGCGGTCGCCACGCTCGATATCGACAACATCGTCCGCCATATGCAATCGGCGGTCACGGTCGGTGTCATGGAAATGGACAAATTCCACGAGGAAGTCCGCAACGGCGTGTCGCACGTGGGCCACATCAACGGCCAGCTGGGCCAAGTGATCGAAGCGGTGGTCGATCTGAAGACGCGATTCGAACCGGCGAGCGAAGGGATGCGCCAGCAGTCGCTCGGCGCGTCGCAGATCGACGAGGCGATGGGCGACCTGACCTCCGGCGCGACGCAAACCGCCACGTCGCTCACGGAATTCAAGCAGGCCACCGATCGATTGCGGGAAGCTGTCGAGCGGCTGCGGCAAGGCGTCGCCCTGTTCACTGTGGCCAATTGACCGTCGCCAGTTCACCGTCGCTAATCAACCTTCGCCACTTCACCGCCGGTCGCCACCATCGACGCGGCCGCGGTCGACTCGATCCCAGTCGGAGCGGCCAACAGGAAATCGGTCGCCGTCGGATTGACCGCCGTCGACGCCGCCCCAAATCGGCGGCCCCAAGTCGGTCGCCCCAAATCGGTCGCCGCGGATCGGCCGCCGCTGGCCAAAGATGCTTGCCGGTGGCGGTGAACGCGGAGGTTATAGGAGAATGGGCCATGCTAGGTCTGTTGGTGCAAGCGGCCGGCGCGCGGCTGGCGATCGACGTTCGCGATGTCGCCCAGGTGTTGCCGCTGGCCAGCCTGCGAGCGCACTCGCCGGCGCCGCCGTCGTTGGCCGGACTGCTGCTCTTGCGCGGCGGCGTCGTCCCGGTGTTCGATCTCGGAGCGATTCGCGAAGGCGTTCCCACGCCCCACTTGCTGCGCACCCGCTTGATGCTGATCGAAGCCCGCGGCGCCAGGGCGCTTCCACCCTACGCCTTGATCGTCGAACAAGTGATCGACGCCCGTCCGTTCGACGAGGCGCTGTTCACGCCCGATAAACTGCTGCTCGACGACCAAGGTCCCATCCACGTGCTCGATCCCAACAGCGTCCTGCCCTATGACGCGCAGGACTGGTTGCGGTCGTTCGCGACGGCGGAGGTTGGCGGGTGACCAAAGACCGGCTTGAGCAACTACTGCGGGACCGCATCGGTTTGGCCGCCGACACGATCGGCCGGCTGGCGTTGCAGCATGCCGTCGACACGCGGCGCGCGGCGATCGGCGCCGTCGACATGGCCAGCTATGTCGAAATCGCGGCCGCCAATCTGGCGGAATGGGACGAGCTGGTCGAGCTGTTGGTTGTGCCGGAAACCTGGTTCTTTCGCGGTTCGGCGACTTATGAATTCCTGGGGAACTTCGCCCGCGAGGCGCGAACGCGTTGGAAGCTTGGCACGCCGCTGCGGGTCCTCAGCGCCCCGTGCAGCACGGGCGAAGAACCGTATTCGATCGTCATGACGCTGCTCGCCGAAGGCTGGCCCTTGGAATCGCTGCAAGTGGAGGGGATTGATCTCAGCCGTCGCTCGCTGTCCGCCGCCTCGGCCGCCGCCTACTCGGGCCGCGCCTTCCGCGAGAACACGCCGCTCGCCAGCACCTGCCGAGTTCGCCATTTCCGCTCGGACGGCTCGCGGGAATGGATCGAGCCGCGGATCCGCGACGCCGTTCGATGGCGCCAAGCGAACTTGATGAACCCGATCTTTCTGCCCGACGCCGCCCCCTTCGATATCGTGTTCTGCCGCAACGTGCTGATCTACCTGCACGATGAAGCGCGGCAACGCGTGCGCGACCACCTGCATCGCGTGCTGCGTCCCGGCGGACTGCTATTCCTGGGCCACGCCGATCCACTCGGCCGCGGGGAAAGCCGCTTCGAGCCGCTCGCTCCTACCGCCGCCTTCGTGTTCCGACGCCGCGAGCCGGCCGTTTCGAACGCCCCGGCCAACTCGAATAGCTCCAGCAATTCAACCGGGCCCAACAACGCGATCAACGCGAACAATACGAATAACGCGTCCAACGCGAGCAACTTGACCAAGGCGGCGATCGTCCCCCCGTCCACGACGCCAGTTCTTCCCGCCACCAGGGTCGCCACTTCGGTGCCGCCGCCGCATCGAGCGCGGCCCTCGCCGGTTCCCGCGCCCCAGGCCGTCCCGTCGCCAACGGTGAACGCGGGCATGACGACCGACCGGTTGGTGGAAGCGAAACGCGCGGCGGATCGTGGTGATATGCAGGCGGCCGAGGCGCACTGCCGGGAACAACTCCGTCTCGGAGCGCCCTCGGCCGCCGCCTATTGCCTGTTGGGCGTGGTATTGCAGGCGACGGGCAGAACGAACGAGGCGCACAGCCAGTTCGAACGCGCGTTGTATTTGGACCCTGAACACGTGGAATCGCTCACGCACTTGATGCTCGCCGCTCGCCATGCGGGCCATCACGCGGACGCCGACCGCTATCAACGGCGGGCCGAGAAGGCACAGCGTCGAGCGGCCGCGGCATCCGACCGTTCGGGACGAAACGCTGAAGGAGGTCGTCGATGAGCGAGACGTTCGAGACGTTTGAGACGTTGCCGGTCGTGACCGCGACTGCGGGTAACTGCTGGAATCTGATTGGCATTCAAGGGGACCGTAGCTGTCCCGAACTGAAGAAGCACCTGCATTGCTTGAACTGTCCGGTCTACGCCGCCGGCGGCAAGTCGCTGTTCGAACGCGCGCCGCCGGAAAGCTACCGCAAGGATTGGGCTGAACGGCTCGCGATGCGGGAAGAATCGACCGACCAACACGCGGTCAACTTGTTGGTGTTCCGACTGGGCGACGAATGGTGGGCGCTCGAAGTGCCGTTGGTTGTGGAAGTCACCATGCCGCGGCAGGCGCATCGAGTTCCCCATCGCAGCGACGACACGCTGGCGGGCATCGTCAACATTCGCGGCGAACTCTATTTGTCCGTGCGGCTCGAACCGCTCCTGGGTTTGGAGTCGTCGTCCGCCGGCGATGCCCACTTGCGGCGGTTGCTGGTCATCGAACGGGCCGGCGCCCGTTGGGCGGCGTCGGTCGACGAAGTTCATGGAGTGCATCCCTTCGGGGCGGCCGAGCGGCTCAATGTGCCATCCACGGTCAGCCAACATCGATCGTCGCTGGTGAGCGAAGTTTATCGGTGGAACGACAAGCAGGTTGGAAGATTGAACGGTCCGCAGCTGTTTGAAGGTCTGCGAGGGAGGATCCAATGAGCGGCGGATCTGGAGATGCGGGCGGCGGCTTCTTGCTCGAACTGTTTCGCGAAGAGGCCCGCACCCATACCGGGGTGCTGGCCCAAGGCCTCGTGGAACTGGAACAGGATCCCGGCGATCCGACCAAGATCGAGCCGTTGATGCGGGCCGCCCATTCGATCAAGGGGGCGGCGCGGATCGTGCGGATCGAACCGGCCGTCCGGCTCGCCCATATCATGGAAGACCTGCTGGTCGCCGCCCAGCATGGCCGACTGCGTTTGGAGTCGGCCCATATCGACCTGTTGCTCGAAGGCA
>JBIKVL010000480.1:0-4336 GCA_044356875.1 Pirellulaceae bacterium
CGCGTCGCGGATGACCACGGCGGAAGTCAACTTCCGGACATGGTTGGAGATGCCGCCGGGAGCGTTGGATGTCCAGTTCCTGATCGGCGCGCGGTACTTTTCGACCAGCGAGCGTCTTGCGTTCGATAGCCAGCCGGCAGCGGGCGGCGCCGCCACGCCGGAATCCGCGGCGGTCGCGACGGACAACGATCTGTACGGCGCGCAACTTGGACTCGATACGCGGCTGCTACTGCATCGTTTGTTCTTCGTCGACTTCGAGGGCAAAGTGGCGCTCTGCGAGAACTTCGCGTCGGTCCGTCAAACCGCGAACGCCACGCTGGACGCCGAGGATTCCGCGCATCGCACCGCGCTCCTGGGCGATCTAATGCTCACCGGCAACATCCAGTTCCGACCGAACCTGACGTTGCGGTTTGGCTATCAAGCGATCTTCGTCGACGGGCTGGCGTTGGCCGGTCCCAACATGCCGTCGAATCCGACGTTGATTGACGCCGGCATCGGCCAGTTCCGCAACGACGGAGTGATGGTTTATCACGGCCCAACGCTCGGCTTGCTGGGCAGTTGGTAAGTGATTCGCGGATCCGTGATCATCCGCGTCATCCGTGGTGAAATCCTCGATACGACTCCAGCCTAGCCGGCGGCCAGCTCGTGCCAGAGCCACGCGCTGGACTTGATGCCGCGGTGGAAATCGGCCAGGTGGAACTTTTCGTTGGGACTGTGGGTGTTGTCGTCATCCAGGCCCCAACCGAGCAGCAGGGCATCGGCCTTGAGGCGTTGGCTGAACTGCATCACGATCGGGATCGAGCCACCTTCGCGGATGAGGCAAGGCGAACGGCCGAAGCCGCGTTCGATCGCCCGCGCGGCCGCTTGGATCGAGGGGCTGTCGAGCGGCACGACGATACCCGGCGCGCCGCTCATGTAGATCAGCTCGAGTTCCACACCGGGCGGTTTGCGAGCTTCCAGGAACTGGCGGATCGCGGCGGCGATTTTCACGGGGTCTTGGTCGGGGACGAGCCGGCAACTGAACTTCGCGGCCGCGCGGGCGGGCAGGATCGTCTTGCCGCCCTCGCCTTGATAGCCGCCCCACAGGCCGTGGACATCGCAGGTCGGCCGCGTCCAGCGGCGTTCGAGCGTCGAGTAGCCAGCCTCGCCATGCAGTCCGTTCACACCCAGTTGCCGCTGGAACTGCTGCTCGTCGAAGGGCAGCTTGGCGAGCTGCTCGCGTTCGTGGTCGCTGAGCGGCCGGACGTCGTCATAAAAGCCCGGGACTTGGATTCGACCGTGCTCGTCCGTCAATGCGGCGAGCAGTTTCGCGAGCACGTTGGCCGGATTGGTAACGCCACCGCCAAAGGTGCCCGAATGCAGGTCCTGCTTCGGGCCTTTCACATGCAGCTCGAAGTAGGCGATGCCGCGTAGTCCGTAGGTGATGGCCGGCTGGTTGGGGCCGAATTGCGATGTGTCGCTGACCACCACGGCATGGCATGCCAAATGGTCGGCGGCCGGCGATTCCAAATACTTTTGGAGCGCCTTGCTGCCGACTTCCTCCTCGCCTTCGATGAGAAACTTCAGTTGCACGGGCAACCGGCCACGGACGGCGAGCCAAGCCTGGGCGCTTTTCACGTGGGTGAGCATCTGGCCTTTGTCGTCGGTGGCTCCGCGAGCGTAGATGTTGCCATTTCGCCGCGTCGGTTGGAACGGAGGCGAGATCCATTGGTCGAGCGGATCGGGCGGCTGGACATCGTAGTGGCCGTAGACCAGCACAATCGGGGCGCCAGGCACCGGCGGCGTTTCGGCATACACCAGCGGCTGGCCATCGGTCTCGATCAATCGGGGCTGCAATCCCATCCGGGCGAACTCGTCCCGCATCCATTCGGCCGCCCGCCGCACGTCGGGACGGTGCCGCGAATCGGCGCTCACGCTGGGAATCGACAGCAGTTCGCACAGGTCGTTCTCGAACGACTCGCGATGGCCTTCCAAGTACTGCTCGATATCCGCCAGTGGGTTATCCATGGGTCTTTCCGATTGATAGCTCGTCTCGGAGCGGGTCGAATGGCATGGCTGACGCCGAAATACTACACTATCCCGGTCGTCTCTTCTGCCTCCCCACGCCCGGGCCGTTCCACGCCGCGAGCCTCAGGCCAGAGCGCGATTGGGGCTTGGCCGGGGATTTGGCCGCAGCGGGGATTCGACTGAGGCGGGGATTCGACTGGGGCCGAACGCGGCGTAACGGGTTGCGCCAGGCGACCTCTGGGAAACGGCGGGAGTTTTCTTCACGAGCGTTTTATGTTTGAAGACAAGTCCGAAACCGCCGTCGCGGAACCGGTCGTGAGAACCGGTCCCAAGAAACCGAAGCCAAAACGCCAGCCGCGCTACCACGTCATTTTGTGGAACGACGATGATCACTCCTTCGAGTACGTCGTGCGGATGATGAAGGAACTGTTCGCGCACCCGACGCCGAAAGGGTTGCAGATCGCCATGGAAGTGCATGTGTCGGGCAAGGCGGTGTGCCTGACCACCACCATGGAGCATGCCGAACTGAAACGCGACCAAATCAAGGCGTACGGACGCGACAAGACGATCGCCCGCTGCAAAGGTTCGATGTCGGCGTCGATCGAGCCCGCGCCGGAATGAGCAGAACTAAATGAGCCCGACTGAAGCGATCCCGACTGGATCGAGGACAAATTGAGCCCACGCGCATGGCAAAGCTGAAAACCGTTACGCTCGGCTGCAAAGTCAACCAGTACGAAACCGAACTGGTCCGCGAGGCGCTGCGCGGCATCGGATTCGAAGACGCCGCCGACGGCGACACAGCCGATCTGTGCGTGGTGAATACCTGCACGGTGACGCACGAGGGGGACGCCAAAAGCCGCCAGACCATTCGCCGGCTCGCGCGGGACAACCCGAACGCTCGACTGGTTGTGATGGGGTGTTACGCGACGCGGGCCCCCGAGGAAGTCGCGAGCCTACCCGGCGTTTCCGACGTGGTGACCGATAAACGCGAACTGCCCGATTGGCTCGGCCGCTTCGGTGTCCGCGACATGCCCACGGGTATCAGCGGCTTGCCCAACCGCCATCGAGCTTACGTCAAAGTGCAGGACGGCTGTTTGCTTCGCTGCAGTTACTGCATCATTCCCTATGTTCGTCCGCACATGTCCAGCCGTCCGCCCGAGCATATCCTGGACGAAGTACGGCGGTTGGTCGACAACGGCTTCCGGGAAATCATCCTCACGGGCATTCATCTGGGGCATTACGGCGTCGATGGCAATTGGAACAAGCCGAAGTCCGAGTGGCTGCGGCTGTCCCATTTGGTCGATCGGATCGCGCGGCTGCCTGGCGATTTCCGCATCCGGTTATCGAGTATCGAAGCAACCGAGGTGACGCGCGAACTGATCGCCACGATGGCCGAGCACGCCGACAAAGTCTGTCCGCACTTGCATGTCTGCCTGCAGAGCGGCTCGGACGCGGTATTGCGGCGGATGAAGCGGCGGTGGAGCGTCCGGCACTTTGTCGAGCGCTGCCGGTTGGTCCGGGAAACGCTTGATCGGCCCGCGTTCACGACCGACATCATCGTCGGCTTTCCGGGCGAGACCGAAGACGATTTCCTGGCGACCTGTCGGGTCGCCGAGGACGTCGGATTCTCGAAGATCCACATTTTTCCATTCAGCGGCCGCGCTGGCACGCCGGCGGCGACGATGCCCGATCAAGTGGCGGCGCCAATCAAAAACGAGCGTATGGATCGGCTCGCGGCGCTCGAAGCGACCTTGCGGGACCGCTACTACGCCAGCTTGGCGGGCGGGCCGCTGCAGGTGCTTGTCGAAGCGCCGCATCCCGACCGTCCGCAACTGGTTTTGGGCACTGCCTGTCGGTATGTCCCCGTGCAGCTGACCGACTCACGGCATCGTCGTGGGCAACTGGTGACCGTCGTGCCGAGTCGTCTGGTCGAGGGTCGATTGGTCGAGGGTCAGCTGTTGGCGTAGCCAACACGGTCCCGCAGGGCCTGGAAACGAAAATCGCGGCCGCATCCGTGAGGACACGACCGCGATTTTGGAATGACTACGTCCAGGCATCAGATCGCGGACTAGAACGAGCGGCGAGTGGGCTCGACGTTCCAGGCGGCGGACGGCACGACGGCGGGCGTGGGACGCTCGGCCGAGTACGGCAGGCTGTAACTGGCTTGCGGTTCGGTCGTCGCGGCTGGCGCTGGTTCCACGACCGGGCCGTGTCCGACGGGCGGCGGAACCGCCGGCTTGAGCGAATCATGGCCGGGCAGGTACGGCATGCCGCAGGGATGGCCTCCCCACCAGCCGTAGCCGTTCCAGCCTGCCCACGGGAGCCAGTT
>JBIKVL010000481.1:0-4333 GCA_044356875.1 Pirellulaceae bacterium
CTAAAACCGGGAACCGTGCCGATCGGGCATTCAGGTAAAGCGGCGGGCCGCCTAGGCCCTGGGACAACTGTAGCGATGAGCGAGACTCAGCGCTGCCGACGTGGCTTCACCCTGCCCGTTTTCATCACACGCAAGCGATCGAGCGAAACGCCTCGCCAAAAAAGGACGCGGCGATCATGGAGCCGTATCGGGCTTAAACCAGCCCGTTCCAGCTGGTCAGGCCGAGCGGCTCGCGGCTGGCCCACGGTTCGCCATAGCGGACGCCGATCTGCTTTCCCCAATAGGCCGCCTCATCCGTGAAACGGTCCAGGAACGTCGGCGGGTCCGTCGACCGCCCCGTGATGAATTGGCTCGCGAAACATGCGATGGCGGCGAGTTTCCTTTCCCAGACATCGCTGATGTCCAGGATGAACGCCGGCTGAGGCGCCGCCTTCAAATGCACGCAGTAATAGTAGTAAATCCGCTCGGGATGAAAGGGCGCGCCGGGGAGGTCGGTCTTGGTCAGCTTGGACCAAAAACGAGCGGCCTCGATCAGCGCGGTCGCCGCCACATGGTCCGGATGGGCATCGACCCAGTACGGCGCGCACAGCCAACGAGGACGCAGTTCGCGAATCACGCCCGCCAGCCGGGCACGGGCGTCGAGCGTCGCTTCCAGCGAACGGTTGGGCAGGCCGAGATTGCCGCGATAATCCAGCTGCAAAAGCGCGGTCGCGGCAGCCGTCTCCCGAGCTCGGGTGTCCACGTCGCCGAACGGCGTCGGCTCGCCGTCCGTCAAGTCCAGCACGCCGACCCGCCGCCCGTCCCGCTTCCACCCCAGGATCGCGCCGCCCGCCCCCAGCTCGGCGTCGTCGGGATGCGGGGCGATCACCAAAACGTCCAAGGACATACATTCATTCTCCGTGGGCAGGTTTTCAGGCGGGCGAAACTGGGCAGGTTTTCAGGCGAGCGAAACTGGGATGAATTGGACTGGACAGTCTGGTCGTTTTTTTAGACAAGACGTCCGCCGTCGAGCATGCTCGACGGGCGTGACTAAGCAAGGCGGCTCGTCGCGGATCGCTCACTCCACCCGGCGAACCGCACCGCCGGTTGGCGACAGTCGGGAGAGAAGCCTTGAACCGATCTCAACTTCGTACGCGGATCGCTTGGCGGGACACCCTCGCCACCCTCGGGTTGCTCCTGGGAATGGCCGCGACCAATGGCTGCGCCGTCTGGGATTGGGCTCGGCCCGCCGCGAACCCGGATGCCGCCGCGCCCGCCGCAAGCGTTCGAGCCAAGGCGACCATCGGGGATCGCGGCGAAACAGACGGAGCCCACGACCCAACCGAGGACGACACTAGTCGACTCGCCGACGCGGACGATGACGCGCCCGAAGTCGCCACCCGTTTCCGCCCACGGGCGCCACGCCGCAGTGAGAACCTCCTCCTCGACGAACGCTCGCGGCAAATCGAACGCAACCTCGGCCTGTAAGCGGTCAGCCGTCAGCTCTCATCCCTCGTCCTTCTGCCCGCTGCCCGCTGCCCGCTAACTTGGCATCATTGCCGGCTTGGAACTGGCGACCTCCGCGATCTAGGACTTTCGCGCCTTGCCGTCCTTGGGCGTGATTGCGCCGCGCGGCGGCGGAGCCTTCGGATCGCGGAACAGCTTGGCCAGCTCGGCGTCGAGCTCCGCCGCGTGGACGTTGCGGTTGAGCACTCGGCCGGCACTGTCGATCAGCAGCATCGATGGCAGGGTGAAAATACCCAGTTCCGTCGCGAGCCGGCCTTCTAGTCCACCCGTTTCGTGCAATTGCGGCCAAGTCAGGCGGTTGGTCTGAACGAACTCGGCGGCGGCCGTCCGTTCGTTATCCAAATTCACGCCGATGACCGCGAAATTCTGCCGAGCATACTTCGCTTGCAGATCTTTCAGCTTCACCATGTCCTGTTTGCAAGGTTCACACCAAGTCGCCCAGTAGTGGACCAGCACGGTGTAGCCCTTGAGCGACGCGAGATCGACGGCGCGCCCGTCGAGCGCCTTGCCTTTGAGCGGAATCGCGCGTCCGACCGACTCCAGCCGCAGTTTCGCGCCCGCCGCCTTCTTGGCGACCTCCGTCGAAGCGAAGTTTTGGACGATCTTCGCGTACCAGGCGAGCGCTTCGTCGGTTTTGTTGGCGAATTCCTGAGCGATGGCCAGCTGAAGCATCGCGTCGGCGGCGTCCGTCACATCCGGGTAGGCTTTGACGAACCCCTCCAGCCGTTCGATCCAGCGGGCCTGGACCTTGGCCGGATCGGCGTCCGGATCGGCGATCTCCTCGCTGTACTGCGCGAGCAGATGGCGGAATTCGACGTACGCGATGAAGTCGCCCTTCGCCTTCTGCGTGCGGAGGCGTTCGGCGAGCGTTTGCAACCGCTTAACGCCCTCTGGGTAACCGCCCGATTGCACCGCGGCACTGACCGTATCGGCCAACTGCCGAATCCAGGTCGAACGCTCTTCATCGTTTTTCCCGGCGTCATACAGCTTTTCGAGCGTATCGGCACGCTGGGCGTTGAGCTCGGCCAGCGCGTCCGGCGCGGACGCCTTCGCGATCCGCGCCTCGATCGCTTCCAGTTCCTCTGTCATCTTTTGCAACTCGGCGCTGCCTTCCGCAGCCATCGGCCGCGACAATGCCGCGTTGTAGACGCTGAAGAAATAGCCGCTGGCGGCCCCGGCCGTTTTGTCGTCCAGCAGATTACTGGGCAGATCGATGAGTCGCCATGTGTCACCGGACTGGACGAGCGTGCCGACGGCGATCTGCGAATGGGCGCCCGCCGTCTCGATGACCGCGGCGACGTTTTCATAGACGAGCAGATCCTTGGTGGAACCATCGGAGCCGGCGGGCAGCAGGCCGGGCTGGGTCGCTCCAAAGTTGGTCCAGACGGTCTTGTCGGTCACCATTTTTTGCTTGCGGGCCAAATCGGCGAACCCAGCCCGGGCGGCGGTGAGCTTGCGTTTGATATCGGCTGTCTGGGTCTCGCCAAGGCCCAGGTCCGCTAGCTCTTCATCATCGAGCAACAGGCGGCGGAACCGCGTTTCGTCGCGTTCGCGGAGCGCCGCGACCACCTCGGCGGTCACTTCCTCGGGGGAAATCGTTTGCCAACCGTCGATGCGGCCGTCCTCGTTTTCGTCGATTCCCCAGCGGCTGCCAGCCGTTCCCAGCCAGCGGTACTGGTCGGCTTTGCTGTTGAAGTCCGAGTCGATATCGCGATAGACCTCGATCCCTTCGCGAAAATAGGCCCACAAGTCCAGTTTATTGTCTTGATTGGTATCGACGAAGCGGCGGAGGATCAGGCCATTGCCGTCGCGAACGATCCAGCCGGTCAAGCCCTTGGCGGAAAGGTTTTCGACCGTGCATTTGTCGACTTGGTCTTTCGCCGGTCGATCGTAGGGGACATCGCGTTGAACGGGGGCCAGTTCGAGCGCGGCTTGGGGAGTCGGTTTCGCCGCCAGGGCGCTTTCCGTCCCGCCACAGGCCCACAGGCCAGCGGCCGCTCCCAGGCACAGGATTCCCCATCGACGTCGCGTGATTCTCAGCATGCCTCTATTCCTCCGCAGTGGACCAGTCCCGGTACGGACCCTGATTCTGTTATTCGGAATGCGGGGTGGCGCCGTTTGAATGCTTTGCGGCAGATTTTCCGCTTATGCCGGGTGGGGTTGGAACGGCTGTGCGGAGGCGCTTCGCGGGCGGTTCGGCCAAAACGCCCGCGCCACCGTCCCTACCCGGTTTGACAGACGAACGGCTATCCATAGAATACGGACCAGTTCACCTGAACGACCAGCCGATACTCGAAGCGTCGGTAGATGCTCGGGTCGCGGGGCACTGGTCGCGGGGCGGTTGGGGCGCATAGCTCAGTTGGTTAGAGCGCGTCGCTGATAACGACGAGGTCTGAAGTTCGAATCTTCATGCGCCCACTGATGTTCGAGGTCCGAGGCGACCTTGGATCGACTTTATCGGATTGCCGTTCGCGGCAAGGATGGTCCGCGAGCGTTGCTGGAACCGTTCGAACCTCGACGTATCCCTCGTTGTCGACGTATTTGCGGGGACGTAGCTCAATTGGGAGAGCACTGCCTTTGCAAGGCAGGGGTTGAGGGTTCGATCCCCTTCGTCTCCACTTTCAGCGGCCAGTTGTCAAACCCGGACAACTGGCCGTTTTTTTTGCCAAACGCCCTGCCTTGTTCGCCATGGTCGCGGCAAGGTCTCCTGCCATACAAGCGGAACACGGCTGGCGGTGTACCACGAAGAGCACGAAGGTCACGGAGCACAGCGTCCTTTTGGCAAGCATGCAAGTCTCTCGCCGCCGGCCGGAATTCGGCATAAATG
>JBIKVL010000482.1:0-4331 GCA_044356875.1 Pirellulaceae bacterium
GGCGGGGTCGTCGTGCGTGGACTATTCCACCGACTCGCGCAGCTTGGTCGCCTGGAGCGTCATTGGCGACTCGATAGCTTGCGGAAATGACTCCACGTTGCCATGCCGCATTTAAGAGGACATCTGTCCCCCCTTTTCGTTTCGTCCCCTTTTCTTCTCCGTGCCTCAGTGCCTCCGTGTGATCATTTTTCTGAGAGCGAACACGTCAGCTCAAACGTCGGTAGCGTTTCCCGATGCCTTTTCCGTGTTCTGGTTATGGCTCTCACGGAGACACGAAGACACAGAGAAGAGGAAGAAAAGAGGGGAAGCGTGAGATTGCCGAGTTTCGGGTCGGCGGTGGCGGGGTCGTCGTGCCTGGACTATTCCACCGACTCGCGCAGCTTGGTCGCCTGGAGCGTCATTGGCGACTCGATAGCTTGCGGAAATGACTGCACGTTGCCATGCCGCATTTAAGAGGACATCCGTCCCCCCTTTTCGTTTTGTGCCCTTTTCTTCTCCGTGCCTCAGTGCCTCCGTGTGATCATTTTTCTGAGTTCGTTTTGTTCCCTTTTCTTATCCGTGCCTCCGTGTGGTCATTTACCTACGTGGCGGGCAGTGAATCCGCGCCAGCAGGGAATTCGCATTTCGCGGCGTGGCGGTGACGCTCGCCCTAGCCGTCGGGGCGGCCTCCCGGTATAGAAAAAGGCAGTTGTTCCGCCGTAACCGACCATGGAATCCCCCATGAACGCGCCGCTCTCGCTTCCAATTGTTTCGCTCGACCCGTCCGGGTCGGATCGGTTGGTCGCGTTGTCGCCGCCCGCCGATTCGGTGGCTCGTCCGCGTCCGTTGCCGATGACCGCGGAGGAGATGCGCGAACGCGGTTGGGACCAGATGGACGTGGTGATCGTGACGGGCGACGCCTATATCGACCATCCGAGTTTCGCGATGGCGATCTTAGGTCGAGTGCTCGAAGCGGCTGGCTTTCGCGTGGGGATCATCAGCCAGCCGGACTGGAAGAGTTGTCAGGAATGGCGTCGGTTCGGGCGGCCGCGGCTGTTCTTTGGGATCAGCGCCGGCAACATGGATTCGATGATCAACCACTACACCGCGAACCGCAAGGTGCGGAACAGCGACGCCTATTCGCCGGGCGGACGGATTGGACTGCGTCCCGATCGCGCGACGTTGGCCTACTGCCAGCGGGCTCGGGAGGCCTTCCCTGGCGTGCCTGTAATCGCGGGTGGGGTCGAGGCTTCGTTGCGGCGGCTCGCGCATTATGACTACTGGAGCGACAAGGTCCGCCGCTCGATCCTGCTGGACAGCAAAGCCGACCTCGTGGTGTTCGGCATGGGCGAATCTTCGATCGTCGAGATTGCCCGCCGCTTGGCCGCCGGTCAAACGACGCGGGATCTGCGTGACATGCGGGGCGTGGCGTACGCCTTGGGCGCCTCGGAAAAGCCGCCCGAAGACGCGCTTACGATTCCCAGCTTCGAACAGGTGGCGTCCGACAAACTGGCCTTCGCGGACGCCACGAAGATGATCCACAACGAGACCAACCCCTACAACGCCCGGCGGCTCGTTCAGTGGCATGATCGGCAGGCGGTGGTGGCCAACCCGCCGCCTTTCCCGATCACGCAGGCGGCGATGGATCGAATTTATGGGTTGCCTTACACGCGAAAGCCGCATCCGACCTATCGCGAACCGATACCCGCGTGGGGCATGATCAAGGATTCGGTCACGATCATGCGCGGCTGTTTCGGGGGCTGCACATTCTGTTCGATCACCACCCACCAAGGCCGCATCATCCAGTCGCGCAGCAAAGAATCGGTGCTCGGCGAAATCCGGCAGATGACCGCCGATCCCAAATTCAAGGGCACCATCAGCGACATTGGCGGTCCGACCGCCAACATGTACCAGATGACATGTTCGCGGCCCGAGGTCGAGGCGGTTTGTCGACGGCAATCGTGCGTCCATCCCACGATCTGCAAATTGTTGGGAACCGATCACGGGCCGCTCGTCGAACTGATGCGCGAAGCGCGGGAAATTCCGGGCATCAAAAAGGTGCTGGTCGCCAGCGGCATCCGCATGGACTTGGCTCGGCGATCCCCCGAATACATGCGGGAACTGGCGCGGCATCACGTGGGCGGCCATTTGAAAGTCGCTCCGGAACACACCGACCCAACGGTGCTCGGCCTGATGCGCAAGCCCAGCGGCGATGATTTCGAACAATTCGCCGAAGTTTTCGAACGTGAATCGGCTAAGGCGGGCCGCGAGCAGTACCTCGTGCCGTACTTCATTGCTAGCCATCCCGGCAGCGATTTGAACGCCATGATCGACTTGGCGGTGTTCCTCAAGCGAAACGGCTACCAACCCGACCAAGTTCAGGATTTCATCCCCGCGCCGTTCGACGTCGCCACCGCCATGTACTACACGGGCATCGATCCGTTCACTCGCAAGCCCGTCCACATCGCCCGGCAACTGCGCGACCGCAAGATGCAACGCGCGCTCATGCAGTTCTTCAAACCCGAGAACTACTTCGAAGTCCGCCAGGCGCTGCAACAAGCGGGCCGTCAAGACTTGATCGGAAACGGCTGCGACTGCTTGATCCCGTCCTCCCCGCCGCCCGAAGCGATCCAGGAACGGCGGCGACGAGCCAACGACCCAGACCACTATCACGCCATCGCGAAACCGTCCCGGGCCGGTGAAGCTTCTCGATCTGGGGACGCTTCGCGGGCCGGTGAAGCTTCGCGGGCCGGTGAAGCTTCGCGGGCCGGTGAAGCTTCGCGGGCCAGCGGCAAGCCGCGGTCTGGCGAATCGCCACGCCCCTCCCAAGGTTACCGCCCCGACCGCAAGACCGCGAAACGGCAAGAGCGACGGCATCCGCGAAAACCCCTATGAAGCGGCGGAAGAACTCCCGCGCCGGCCCGCCAGAGCCAGCGCCAGCGTCTGAACCCCGCATAACCGGCGACGCGCGCGGCGAGCCTGTCCGGGATTCCGCCGCAGAGTCTGCCGGTAAGACTCTTGGGGAGTCGCCCCGCAAGCATCTTGGCGAGGCGACGGAAGAGGCGACGGGACTCGAACATTTCCATCCGTTGGTCGCGCGGTGGTTCCGCGAAACATTTTCTTGTCCGACCGACGCCCAGCGAGGCGCCTGGAAGGCGATCGCCCGCCGGGCCAGCACGCTTCTTCTCGCCCCGACCGGCTCCGGCAAAACGCTTGCCGCGTTCCTCGTCGCCATCGACCGGCTCGCCTTCGCTCAGCGAGTTTCCGCCACGCCCCGAGTCCACACGCTGTATGTTTCGCCGCTCAAGGCGCTCGGCGTCGACATCGCGCGGAATCTCCAATCGCCGCTGGAGGGACTGCGGACGCTCGCCGCACGCGAACGACATCCGTTTCGCGAACCGACGATCGGAATCCGGTCGGGAGATACGCCAACCAGCGAGCGGAATCGGCTGCAACGAACCCCGCCCGATATCTTGATCACGACGCCGGAATCGCTGTTCTTGCTGCTCACCTCGCGGGCTCGAGCCGCGTTGGCGAACGTCGAAACCGTGATCGTGGACGAAATCCACGCAATGGCGTCCACCAAACGCGGCGCGCATCTCTTCGTTTCGCTCGAGCGGTTAGAGAGCCTACGGCGATCCACAAATCCAGATATCCCGCCACTGCAGCGTATCGGCCTGTCGGCAACCCAGCGGCCACTCGATGAAATCGCCCGGCTGCTCGGCGGGGCCGACATCGTCGATGGCGCCGTCCGTCCACGTCCCGTCGAGATCATCGCCGCAAGCAGCCGCAAAACGTTGCGATTGTCCATCGAAACGCCACTGGCCGATTTGATTCGCGAACGGCAAGAAGAGAATCAGGAAGCGAAGAAGGAAGAAAGCAAGGAAGAAAAGCAGCAAGAGAAGGAGGTAGAGAAAGAGGCAGAGAAGCCCGTAGAGAAGCCGGAAGAGAATCGCGTAGAGAAGCCGGAAAAGAAGGCAGCGCCCCGAACGTCATCGACCGACGACTCGCTGATCGCGTCGTCGCTATGGCCCGCGTTGCATCCGCGGTTGGTCGAGTTGATTCGGGCACATCGCGGCACGCTGGTATTCGTCAATAGCCGGCGGTTGGCCGAGCGGATCGCCACGGCGGTGAATCAGGCGGCGGGCGAGGAGTTGGCTTTAGCGCATCATGGTTCGCTGGCGAAAGAGATACGGCTGGACATCGAGGAACGGTTGAAGGCGGGTCGGTTGCCGGCCTTGATCGCCACTTCGTCCTTAGAGCTGGGCATCGACGTGGGCACGATCGATTTGGTCGTGCAGATCGAATCGCCGCCCTCGATCGCGGCGGGGATGCAACGGATTGGCCGCGCG
>JBIKVL010000484.1:0-4325 GCA_044356875.1 Pirellulaceae bacterium
CGATCGAGTCGAAGCGGGAGGCGACGGTGACGCTTCCCGT
The DNA here is from genome assembly GCA_044356875.1 of Pirellulaceae bacterium. Taxonomy (GTDB): domain Bacteria; phylum Planctomycetota; class Planctomycetia; order Pirellulales; family Pirellulaceae; genus CAIXSC01. The sequence goes on from JBIKVL010000484.1 coordinate 41, forward strand.
CGGCCGCCATCCGATCACGCTGCGCGTCGAGGTGGCTGGCAAGGAAAAGCCGGAACTGAAGGTGGAATGCGCGACCCCGGACGGCGCCACGACCAACTTCGAAGTCGTAGGGGGAGCTTGAAAGCATGGTTGAGCCACGGATGGGATGGATTCAACGGATGGCTCGGATGGCGCTCGCGTCTTTCCTTAATCCGTGTCCATCCGCGTAATCCGTGGTCGAAAAATATTACGGAATCAAGTGATCCGTGGTTAAGGCGGAGCGACGGGCACGATGCTGAAATTCATTCACGCGGCGGACATTCATCTGGATAGTCCGCTGTTGCGGCTCGGACGTTACGACGACGCGCCGGCGGAACTGCTTCGCACGGCCACGCGGCTCGCTGTGGAACGGCTGGTCGACTTAGCGATCAGCGAAGGTGTCGCGTTCGTCGCGATCGCGGGCGACCTGTACGACGGCGATTGGGACGATATCCGGACCGGCTTCTTTATGGTGAAGCAGTTTGGCCGTCTGAACAACGCCAACATTCCGGTCTACGTGATCGCTGGCAATCACGATGCCGCCAGCAAGATGACGAAGCGGATTCCGTTCCCCGCCAACGTCAAGTTTTTGAGTCATCGCCGGCCCGAAACCGTGCGGCTCGACAAGCTGCGGGTCGCGATCCACGGCCAGGGATTCGGCTCGCAGTCGGTTCCGGAGAATCTGGCGGCGAACTATCCGGCGGCGATTCCCGGCTACTTCAATCTGGGACTGTTGCACACCAGCCTCGATGGCCGCGAAGGCCACGACACCTACGCTCCGTGTCGACTCGATGACCTGCGAGCGAAAGGTTACGACTACTGGGCGCTCGGCCACATTCATCAGCGCGAAGTGCTGAGCGAACGTCCGTTCGTCGCCTTCTCCGGGAATTTGCAAGGGCGCAACGTTCGGGAGACGGGCGCCAAAGGCTGTTTGCTGGTCTCCGTTGGGGATGACGGGCCGCAAGCCGAATTCCGTGCTTTGGACGTCGTTCGCTGGGAACGTGTGGTGTGCGATGTGTCCAGCGCCGCGTCCGCCGCCGCCGCCGCCGATCGCGTTCGCGAGTCGCTGGTGCGGCTGCGTGCCGAGCACTCGCCGACGCCGCTCGCGGTCCGTGTCGAACTGGTCGGCGAGTCGCCCTGCCATGCCGAATTGATGGCGCGGCCCGCGAAGTGGGAAGCCGAGATCCGCGCACTTGCGCTCGATGCGGGCGGCGGCGATGTTTGGTTGGAGAAGGTCAAGCTGCTCACCCGCCCATGCCGACGCGGAGGCGTATCCGGCGCTAGCGACGGGGACTCCGCGCTCGACGCGGCGGCGGACGCCGATGGTCCTCTATTGGCCGTGCGGCGGATTGTCGCCGAGGCGATGGCGAGCGACGAAGCCCTCGACGGGCTGCAGGAGGAACTGCAATCGGTGTTGCTGAAACTGCCGTCGGAGCTGCGTGAAGGGCTCGACGCGCCATTGCGTTCGCCCCGTGACTGGATTCGGTCGCTGCTAATCGGCGTCGAGCCGGATATCCGTAACCGCTTGGATGGACGGCCGGAGGACAGTCGCCAAAATGGCAACCGCTCGGAAGGAGTCGCGCGATGATCATCACGAAGCTCGACCTGACCGCTTTCGGCCCGTTCACCAAACGGACGTTGTTGTTTGAACCGGAGACGGCGGGCGTGCAGTTGGTGTTCGGCCGCAACGAGGCGGGGAAGAGTTCGGCGCTGCGGGCGCTGCGCGACGCGTTTTACGGCATACCGGCGCGGTCGACGGACAATTTCATTCACGAGCATCGTCTGATGCGGATTGGATTCGCGGTGCGGCGCCGCGACGGCGAACGCGTGGAGCTTGTCCGCCGCAAGGGAAACTCGAACACCCTGCTGGGCGCGGACAACGAGCCGTTCGACGAGAACCGATTCCAGGGCTGGCTCTCGGGGGTTGACCGCGAGGCGTACGAGACGATTTTCGGAATCGATTACCAATCGCTGGTCGATGGCGGCCGCGAGTTCGTTCAGCTGCAGGGGCGGATTGGCGAATCGCTGTTCTCAGCCGCCTCAGGCGCGACTCGGCTGCGCGAGGTCCAACGCGCGCTCGACGCCGAAGCCGAGGCGTTGTTCAAGCCGAGCGGCTCGGTGCCGAAGTTGAACGCCGCGATTCGCGAACTCAACAACTTGTCCAAGGAGGCGCGCGAGTCGGTGATGTCGAGCGGCGCCTACGACAAGTTGCGTCGCGAGTCGGAGGAGGTGCGCGAGTCGCTGGCGGAGATCGAGAAGGCGCTCAAGCAGTTCCGCGGAGAACTCGATTGGGCCGAGCGGCTCGATCAAGGGCTGCCGCAGCTATCGCAGTTGCGCGGGCATCGCCAACGCTTGGCGGCTTGCGAATCGGCAAGGCGGTTGCGTCCCGCCTTCGACCGCGAGTGCCGCGACGCCAAACTGCAACTGGACCGCGCCGAGCAGACGCTGCGAACGGATCAGGAGACGCTGGAACAATTGCGAGCGGCGGTGTCGGGTCTGACTCCCGCCCATGACCTGTTGGCCCTGCGGGACCAAATCCGGCCGCTGTCCGATCAAGTGGGAAGCTTCCGCAAAGCGCTGTTTGATTTGGAAAAACTGCGGGCGCGAGCCGCCGCCCGACGCGCGGAAGGCGAAGCCTTGTTGCGGCGGTTGCGAGCCGACTTGCCGTTCGAACAAGCCGGCACGCTCGATTTGAGCAGCCGCGAGGAGAGTCGCATCAAGCGGTTGGCCACCGAAAACTCGCGGCTGGTTGGCAGTCGCCAGCAAGCGGCCGAGTCGCTCGAAAAGGCCGAATCGCAGTTGCGGGTCGCGGTCCGCGAACTCGAGGCGCTGGGCGCCGGAGCCGAGATTCAAGGGTTTCAGTTGGCGCTGGGTTTCGTCAAGGAAGCGGGGCCGGTCGAGCAACGTCGCGACGATGCGCGGCGACGGGAAAAGCGTGGTTGGGAGGACGTCCGCACCAAGCTGGTTCAACTGGGACGCTGGAGCGGCGAACCGACGCGGCTCGAGCAGTTGCGATTGCCGTCGGCGGCGACCATCGCGTGGCACGAAACGCGGATCGCGGAGGCGCGGCGGGAACTGGCGGAAGCCCAAACGCGAGCGCAGGACATCGAATCGCAGCTCGCCGATAGCGAAGTCGCGTTGGAGGCTTTGCGGGGCGCGGGCGGCGATATTCCGACCGAGTCGCGGCTGGCCGACAGCCGCGGCGACCGCGATGCCACTTGGCGGGTTGTTCGCCTCGCCTGGGAGACGGGGCGGCTTGACGCGAACGCTATCCGGCCGCGGCCGGGAGTCACGGCGCCAACAAGTTCCGCTGAACTGGCGGAACGGTATGAAACGCTGGTTGCCGAGTCGGATGGGATTGTCGATCGGATTCGCCGCGAGCAACAACGCGTCGCCGAGCAAGCGCGGCTGATCGCCGAGCAATCGCGATTGCGGCGCGACCAATCGGAAACGGAAGCCAGTGTGGCGAAAGCGCTGGCCGCCGTTCAATCTGTCGAGTCCGACTGGCGGAGCGTATGGACCGAGTTGTCCATCGAGCCGGCGACGCCCGCCGAAATGCGTGATTGGCGGAACGAGATCGAAACGCTGCGGAACCAACTGCCCAACTTGCGTCAAGCGGCGGCGGAGGTCGAGCAGTTGGAAACGCAGATCGCGGAGGTTCGACAGCGTTTGGACGGCGCGATGGCGTTGGCCGGATTGGCGAAGCTCGATTCCCGCGAAACGCTCAAAGAGGCGCTTGCGCGTGGCGACAACTGGCTCGCTGAGCAAAGGACGCAGGCCGATCGTCGGTTGGAATTGCTGACCAAACGCGCCCAGTGCCAAAGCGAACTCGAGACGCTTCGCAACAAGCAAGCGGCATTGGATACGGAACTGGAGTCGTGGCGAACGCAGTGGCGGGATGCGATTCGAGCGTTGGGCCTTGAACCGGACGCGACGGTGGCCGTCGTGGAGGACTTTTTGCGGGACTGCGGCGAATTGAAGATCGTCCGCCGCGACTTGGAAGGCCGCGATGGGTTGTGGGAGCGGATCGAAGGCATTGAGTCCGACTCGCGGGCGTTCGCGGCGGAGACTCGCCGGCTAGCGCTCGCCTGTGGCGTCCCGGAAGGCGAGATTCCAGCGAGCGGCCCGTTGCTCGCGCAGCTCGCTGACGGCTTGCTCGAGCGGTTGCGGGCAGCCGAGGCGACGGACGCTCAAGCGCGGGAAGTCGCGGCGAAGATCGCGGAGTCGGAGCGAAAGGTGGCCGAAGGCCGACGGCTGCTGATGGAAC
>JBIKVL010000485.1:0-4320 GCA_044356875.1 Pirellulaceae bacterium
CCGCCTTACCCGACGGCCTGCGAACGGAAGCCGGCGAGCGGGGCGGGCAGTTGTCGCTCGGCCAACGTCAGCTCGTCTGTTTCGCGCGGGCGCTGCTGGCCGACCCGCGGATCTTGATTCTCGACGAAGCCACGAGCGCCATCGATTCGTTGACGGAAATGCGCATCCAGCGGGCGCTTGAGCGGCTCGTGAAGGGCCGAACGAGCTTCGTGGTCGCGCACCGGTTGAGCACGATTCGGCGCGCTGATCTCGTCTTAGTGCTTGATGATGGCCGAATTGTCGAACGCGGCGACCACGAGTCGCTGTTGGCGGAAGACGGCCATTACGCGGCATTGTGGCGGGCGAACGAACTGACCGGGTTCGGCGAACGTGCTATCAGCCCGTAGGTTCGCCGTTGGAGCGGCTGCTAAGGGCTTGGAGCACATGCTGGGCGATGGCGTCGTCGAGGAATCCGACGGAGCCGTCGGCGCGGAGCGCGTACGCGCCGCCCGCGTGGTAGCTGCCGAACGCCAGTTCCAACAGAAGGCCGCTCAACGCGGGTTCCCGCCGAGTTGCGTTCAGCGGCGGATAGGCGGACCCTACGAACTCGGAGAATTCCGTGCCGCCCGTTCCGCCATCGCAGCGACAGTCGTCGACTTGCGGTGAACCGATATACCAGAAGTCGAGGCTTTGGCCGTCCTTCACGAATCGCGGGTCGGTGCGCGATTCGACCACCGAGAGGGTTTGGCTCAGGCCATCGGTGATGTCGGCGAGCCGCACTTGGCTGCAGGCGAAAAACAGCCCGTTTTGCCGCAAGTCTTCCAAGGAACGCGTGCCGGGAATCGGGATCGTGCTTTGGTCGTCCGACGTCGCGAGCGACCCGGAGTTGCCGCGGTAGCTGCCGGGCACTCGGTCCGGCACGCCGAGCGAATCGAGATGCTCTTCGAGCGGCATCGAGGGACAGCGGAACAGAGACACGACGGTTTGGATCACGCGGGTATTCGCGCCGCCGGACTCCCAGTTGCCTGGACCGTCCTCTTGGAAGAGCATCGATTCGAACAGCGGCGACTGTTCCATGAAGGGGAGAATCAACGCGTTCCAAGCATGGCCCAGGGTGTTCCACCCTGGCGGCAGGGAGCCGTGGGTTTCGGTGTAAAGCGACATCGCCAAGCCTTGTTGCCGCAGATGGTTTTGGCACTGGGCCCGCCGCGCCGCCTCGCGGGCCGCCTGGACCGCCGGCAGTAGCATGGCGGCCAGCACGCCGATTAGCGCGATCACCACCAACAGTTCCACCAGCGTCAGTCCGCGCCGCGTCGACCGCGTCCGCCGCGTCGCCTGCATGCTACGAGTCGAGCGCGTCCGCCGCGTCGACCGCACGCCCCGCGTCGACCGCACGCCCCGCGTCGACCGCACGCGTTGAGTCGACCGCGTTCTCTGTGCTGAACGTTTTGTCCGATCCGCGGCCGATGGCCCAAATGGGTGTTCCGAATTGCCGTGGCGCGTCTGTCGCATGATTGTCCCTCCGTTGACGGTTGTGAGCAGGCATCCCAACCCTTCAATCGCGAAACCGGGGCGATAGTGGACTCGGGGCGAAAATTTTTTCGGCTAGGTCGTCGGCATTTGTGGTTCTTCCAGTTCCGTGGAGGTTCGGGTGGCGTCGGTCTTCGCCGCGGCTCGCGACTTGACAGTCCCCACGGGGCGCGGATCAAATCTCGCGCGGACGTGGCCCTCGCCGCGTCGCCGCCGTCGAACCGTTTACGAGTCAACTCACGAGTCAACAGCGGCGGAACTCGAATGCGGTCGTTCGTTGTTTGGGAGAGCCATTCCATGAGTTCGCGCCTAACGTTGTCGGAAGTTTCCACGTCGGCCTTGGACCGCCGCGAGTGGATGCAGGGAGGGGCGGCGGCGGCGGGGCTGCTGTTGGCCGCGCAAGCCACGGCGGCGGACTCCGGCCACGCTTGGGTCGATGCCCACTCGCATATCTGGACCCGCGAGGTCGATCGCTTTCCGCTCGCGAAAGGCCAGACGGTCGCCGACCTCAAGCCGGGCAGTTTCACGGCGGAAGAGTGCTTAGCGTTGGCGGCGACCGAAGGCGTGGGACGTGTCGTATTGATCCAACACCACATCTACCATGGCTGGGACAACAGCTATTTAATCGACGCTGCCAAACGTTATCCGGATCGCTTCCGCGTCGTGGGCATGATCGACGACACGCAGCCCCATCCGGATAAGAAGCTCCGCGAACTCTTGCCCAGCCGCGTGACGGCGCTGCGCATCACTTCGCTCATTCGCGGCGCTGAAAAGTGGCTCACCGGTCCCGGAATGGCGGCGCTGTGGAAAACAGCCGCGGAAACCCGCCAAGCGATGTGCTGCCTCATCAACCCCCAGGATTTGTCAGCGGTCGATCGGATGTGCGTGGAACACCCGGACACGCCAGTCGTGATCGACCACTTCGCCCGGATCGGCATGGATGGCGAAATCCACGAAACGGATCTGAAGAACCTGTGCGCGTTGGCGAAACATCGCCATACCTACGTCAAGCTGTCCGCTTACTACGCGCTGGGCAAGAAACAATCGCCCTACCAGGACATGCTGCCGATGATCCGCCGGTTGGTGGAAACGTTCGGGCCGCAGCGGCTGATGTGGGCCAGCGACTGCCCGTATCAAGTCCAGGGCAACCATACCTATCGCGACTCGATCGCGTTGCTCCGCGACCATGCCCCATTCCTGTCCGCCGAGGACAAACAGTGGCTGCTCAAGAAGACGGCCGAAAAGGTTTATTTTTTGTAACGGCTCGAAGCGAACGCCTCGCGTTCCCCGTCAAGCGTTTCCCATTAAGCGTTCCCGATCGAGCATGCCTTGTCGAACGTTCGCCACCGAGCGTTCCCCATCGAGCGTGACCGGCAGATTGTGACCGGCAGATTGTGATCGTCATTGTGTGATGTCGTGCCTCGTCTATCCAAACGGCAGCGATCAACACCTGAGGACTCATCCGGGGCTACTCTCTCCGTGACGAGGAGCCCTTGCGTTCGCTATGCGCCGATGGTTGGTGTTGTCGCTGTCGCTGTGGCCGGGCTCTTGGCGGCCGGCGGTTATAGCCTCTCGCAAACTCGAAAGGCCGAAGCCCGGCGGGAGCTGCTCCGCCGGTCGATCGATGACCAACCGAAGTCCGCCGAGGCGCTCCGCCGTTTCGTCGACAGCCACCCAGACGATGCGGAAGCGGTGGAAACGCTCGTCGCGTGGCATCTTCGGACCAAAGCGCCATTCGTTCAATTCGAGGAATTGCTCGATCGACTGTGCCAACTGCGTGGGGATGATCTCGACCCACGGCGGACTCGAACGGCTCTCTTGGCGATGAATGGCAGGCCCGAGGAGGCCGTGGAGGCGGGGCTGGCGATCCTGAAAACCGCGCCGGACGACCATGGCACGCGGCGCCTTGTCGCCGCCGCCGCCGCGGACGCCGGCCAGGTGGAAGTCGCAGTCCGTGAAGCCCGGTTCCTGTACGAATCGTCGACGCTGCCCCGCCGCGAGACGGCCACGCTCCTTGTAAAGGCCCATCTGCTGGCCGAGGATCTATCCGCCGCTCAAGAAGTGCTTGACAAGGTCTTCCCGCTTTCCGACCCTTCCGAGGATGGACTCGCCTTGCGGGCCCAGGTGCTTCAAGCGGCGGACCAACACGCGGCAGCGGCACGCCTGCTCGAACCGCTCGCCGCCAAGCCCGGTCCGTACCACGAGTTCGCGCTCTTTCGCTTGAGCCAATCGTACGCGGCGCTGGGACGCGATGACGACGCCCGCCGCATTTCGCAATCGCTGGAAAGCGTGAAGGCGGCCCAGCGCATCGTCGTTGACGCGCGTCAACGTCCCGATGATCTTCCGAGCCAGCTCCGCGCTGCCGAGCAACTGCTGGGCGACGGCAAGCCGGTCGAGGCGGCGGCGCTGCTGGAACCGGCGATCGTCCGCCATGGTCCCGACCCACGACTCACCCGGTTGCTGGCCCAAAGCTATCGCCAACTCGGTCGCGACGACCTCGCCGAAGCGTGGGAGCGTCGATGAATCGCGCCCCGATCTGTCTGCTCGCCGCCTGTCTGTTGCCGTTTCTACCTCTCGGTTGTGGCAAACCCGCGAGCGTTGAGAAACGCGAATCGGAGAACGTGAAGCGGCAAACGGCGGAACCGTGGTTCGTCGATGTCGCTCGCGAACGTGGCATCGACTTTACGCATCGCGACCCGGCCACTCCACGGCACTTGATCGAAGAGACGATGGGCAGCGGCGTGGCGTGGATCGATTTCGACGCCGACCACTGGCCCGATCTGCTCTGCCTGCAGTCGACGGCGGCCAATC
>JBIKVL010000486.1:0-4317 GCA_044356875.1 Pirellulaceae bacterium
ATCGTTCCTCGGCGGCCACGGTCGCCAGTCCTAAGGTTGCCCCATGCGAGTCGGCGTGCTTGCGTCGCCTGATAGCTGGTATCTGCGCGATCTCCGCCGGGCGGCCCGCGAGCGGCATGTGATCGGAATGTTGGAATTCCCGCGAATCGTGGCCTCGGCCGGCATGGGATGGCCCGCGCGGGACGGAACGCCGTCGTCGGCGCCGTGCGGCGACTGGAGCCAGTTCGACGCCATCATGGTGCGGACGATGCCGCCAGGGTCGCTGGAACAGGTTGTCTTTCGCATGGACGCCCTGGCACGCTACGAGGCGGCGGGCGGGTTGGTCGTGAATCGGCCGCGGGCGATCGAGGCGGCGGTCGACAAGTTTTTGACATCCTCGCTGCTGGCGGCCGCCGGTTTGGATACGCCGCGAACCATCGTCTGCCAGCACCCCGAGGACGCGATGGAAGCGTTCGCGCTGCTGGGTGGCGATGTGGTGGTGAAGCCGCTCTTCGGCAGCGAGGGGCGGGGCATCACGCGGCTGTCGGACCCCGACCTCGCCCTCCGCGCGTTCAAAATGCTGTCGCAGTTGGGGGCCGTGCTGTACGTGCAGGAGTTCGTCCCGCACAACGGGTTCGACATGCGGCTGCTCGTCATCGGCGACGAGACCTACGGCATGCGACGCCATAATCCGCTCGACTGGCGCACCAATGTCAGTCGCGGCGCGACCGGCGAGCGTTTCGAGCCCGAGGAACGGCTCGTCGAGTTGGCGCGGCGGGCGGCTCAGTCGGTGGGTGCCTGGATTGCCGGCGTCGATCTACTGCCGGCTCGCGACGGCCGTCTGCTGACCTTGGAAGTCAACGCCGTGCCGGGTTGGAAGGCGTTGTCGCAAGCAACCGGTATCGATATCGCCGACCGAGTCCTGCGGTTTGTCGAGGCTCGGGTTTAGGCGTTCCACTCGGAGCTGGCGTGGTCATGGCGAACGCGAATGATGGCAGCGGCGGCGCCGCGGATGTGAATGTCGGCGGCCGACTGACGGCGATGGCGGAACGAGTGCCGAACCAAGTCGCGGTCGTCGAGCCGCTGAAGCGCGACGCCACGGGGCGGCGGCGTTATCGCAGCCTGACATTTAGGGAACTTGATGACGATAGCCGCCGGATCGCCGCCGGTCTTGACGCGATCGGCGTGCGGCCCGGCATGCGGCTGGTGTTGTTGGTGCGTCCGGGGATCGATTTCATCTCGCTGGTGTTCGCGTTGTTCAAAGCGGGCGTGGTCACGATCCTCGTCGATCCCGGTTTGGGCCGGTCGAACATGCTCAGTTGCCTCGAGGAGTCGCGGCCGGATGGCTTCATCGCGATTCCGCTCGCGCAAGCCGTCCGCCGCTTTTACGGTGCCCGTTTCCCGCAGGCTCGCTTCGACGTGACGGTGGGACGTCGTTGGTTTTGGGGTGGACCGACGCTGGAAAGCCTTCGAGCGAATCCGACGCCGAACTATCGGCCGGCCACGGTGACGGCGGACGATCCGGCCGCCATCATTTTCACGACGGGGAGCACGGGGCCGGCGAAAGGGGTGCTCTATCGCCACGGCAACTTCGCGCGGCAGGTCGACGAGATCCGTTCGATGTATGGGATTCAACCCGGCGAGGTCGACTTGCCGGGATTTCCGCTGTTCGCCCTATTCAACGCCGCGATGGGGGTGACCACCGTGATCCCCGATATGGATTTCACGCGGCCAGCGGCGGCTGATCCGAAGAACATCTTGGAGGCGGCTCGGGATTGGAATGTCACGCAAGCGTTTGGCTCGCCCGCTTTGTGGAATACGGTGGGGCGGTACTGCGAGGCGACTGGCGACCGGATGCCGATGCTTCGCCGAGTGCTCTCCGCCGGCGCGCCGGTCCCGCCGCACGTGTTGCGCCGCATGAAGTCCGCCATGGCTCCGAACGGGGTGCTGCACACGCCGTACGGGGCCACAGAGGCGTTGCCCGTGGCGTCGATCTCCGACGCGATGGTGCTGGGAGAAACGGCGGCCCGCACCGCCGCCGGAGCGGGTACCTGCGTGGGTCGACGGTTTCCTGGCATCGAGTGGCGGGTGATTCGCATCGACGACGGACCGCTGGCCGACATCGCCGACACTCGGGAAATGCCGATCGGGGAGATTGGCGAGCTGATGGTGCGGGGACCTGTGGTGACGTCCGAGTACGTGACGCAAGTGGCGGCGAACGCCCTGCACAAGGTGCGGGACGGCGAGCGTTTTTGGCATCGCATGGGAGACGTTGGGTACTTGGACGAACGCGACCGTTTTTGGTACTGCGGCCGCAAGTCGCACCGAGTGCGCACGGCGTCGGGCACGCTGTTCACGGACCCCTGCGAGGCGATCTTTCAGGGGCATCGGCGCGTTTACCGAGCGGCGTTGGTGGGCGTGGGGGTCGCGCCCGCTCAGCGGCCAGTGGTGGTCGTGGAAACGTGGCCGGACCAGCCATGCCGATCGGCCGCCGACCGCGCGCAACTGATCGCCGAGCTGCGGGAATTGGCCGCCTCGCATCCGCTGACTGCCGGCATTCTCGACGTGCTGGTGCATCCGTCGTTACCGGTCGACATCCGGCACAACGCGAAGATCTTCCGCGAAAAGCTGGCCGTCTGGGCGGCCAGAGAATTGAAGACGAGCGGCCCCTGAGCCGACGGTTCGTAAAGCGAACGCCTCATCAAGAAAAGTTGACGGCCAACTTCGTTTACCGCCTTCTTCGTTTACCGCCAATACCGTTCAATGTTCCGTAAACAATTGCGGGATAGAAGTTTGCGTCGCGCTTTCGCGAAGCGGTTGGAACCCGATCGTCAACATTGCTACGGGACGTTTTCACGGGCGGTCAATCGTTGCCGATTCTTTGGCCGAAGGCCATTCTCACCGTAGCCTAGGGCAACGCCCTAGTGCCGACGGCGCCAAGTCCGCCCCGACCAAACCTGCTTGCCTCCCAGACCGCCTATTTGCACAGTAGTCGTCCTTTATATGTCCACTTATAGGGATGCGCTAGGACGGAGTTGTAGTATGTGATGAATTGAGTGATCTTATCGCAAAGGTGTGGCAGCGACGCGAAGTTACCCAAGCGGGTCACTTTGCGTCGTAACAGGCCAAACCAGATTTCAATCTGGTTGAGCCATGACGTGTGTCGGGGAAGGTAGATGAACCGGATACGGTGCGTTGGATCGCTGAGGAATTTCATACGCGTGAATCGATTTTTGAGCACCCCACGCACGCCCTTCTCGCCCAGGTCGTCATCCAGGCCACAAGCGGCGGCAACGTATAGCACGCAGGACTCGCTGCAATGCGTGTTGAGATTATCCACGATCAATCGCCATTGGGCGTCTTCGTCATGCGAAATCAAATTGTCGAGGTTTTCGAGGAAGTCCTCCTCGGTTCGCGTGGCGTTGAGCAGCGGCTTTAAGATCTGACCGGTTGGCACGTGCAGATTGCCGAAGAGACTGATCGTGCCGTGTCGCCGGTACTCGAATTCCAACTTGGCGGTCAAACCGGGCCGAGTGGGCAGATCTGGTGCGATTCGCTCCAGGGCTTGGATGCCGGTTTGCTCGTCGATGCAGACGGTGTGGATCCCCTTCTGCTGATATAGTTCCTGCGCCTCTTGATACAGATCGCAGATTTCGGTCACGCGTTCGCCGAAGTCGGGGTCGCGCCGATCGGGACTGGTCAACCAGTATTTGTGGCGATGGGGCCGCACGTCGTTGCGTTCCAGGATATCGCGGAGGTGTCGCGCGGAGATCGAATCGACAATCCCGCGTTTCACGGCCTCACCCGCCAAATCTTCGGAGGAGCGGTGCGATACCGGACATTCGTCCGGATTAGGCTGTTCGCACGCTAACGCGACGAGCTGGGCCTGTTGCTCCGCTGTGATGCGGGCCGGACGGCCACTCCGGTGTTCGTCCGCCAATACCGCAAGGATCGCCTTCCGCAATCCGTCGCGTGGTTCCGTGCATTCCACCGACACCAATTGAGTAAAAGCCGCCTTCCAACGCTTCCGCCATACGCCAACCTGGTCAGGGTTCATCGACACCTGAGCGCTGACTTCCTCGTTCTTCAGTCCCTCAAACGCCAACAGAATGATCCGCGCGCGTTGCGACATTCGGACCTCGCTGGTGCGCGCCGCGGCTATCTCCTGAAGCACGCTCTGCTGACGTTCGGTTATCACGACTTTCGCAGCCTTCCCGGGCATTTTAGATTCCCTCCATGATGGCGTTTCCGGTAGACTGCGGAGGATGCCACAGATTCACGCTCCAAGCAATCCCAATTCACTCTGTCGGCACTAGCAGGATTGAGTGCGGAAGAAGT
>JBIKVL010000487.1:0-4316 GCA_044356875.1 Pirellulaceae bacterium
GTCCGCGGTCGGCCGAATCGGCTGTTTACATTTCGGGCAAAGCCGCCGCACCAGCCGCTGCGCCATCACCGCCTCGACGGTGCTCGCCACCAAGAACGGCTCGACGCCCATATCCACCAACCGCGTGTAGGCGCTCGCCGCGTCGTTCGTATGCAGAGTGCTAAACACCAAGTGCCCAGTCAGCGACGCTTGGATGGCGTTTTCCGCCGTTTCGAGATCGCGGATTTCGCCGATCAGCACCACGTCCGGATCGTGCCGCAAAATGCTGCGCAGCGACGCCGCGAACGTCAGGCCGATCTTCGGATGCACCTGGATCTGATTGATGCCTTCCAATTGGTATTCGACCGGGTCCTCGGTCGTGATGATCTTCACATCCGGCGTGTTGATCTCGATGAGCGCGCTATAGAGCGTCGTCGTCTTTCCCGAGCCTGTCGGACCCGTGACCAAGACGATGCCGTGAGGCAGATCGATGATTTCGCGGAATACTTTGTAGGTCTGCTCGTGCATCCCGAGCTTCCGCAGTTCGAACGACATCGCGCCTTTGTCCAGGATACGCATGACGATGCTCTCGCCATGGATCATCGGAATCACCGACACGCGGACGTCGATCTCCCGGCCGCTCACCCGCAGCTTGATGCGGCCGTCTTGCGGCAACCGCTTCTCCGCGATGTTCAAGCGCGACATGATCTTCAAACGGCTGATGATCGCCGACTGGAACCGGTTGATCTCCGGCGGCACCGGTTGCGGCAAGAGAATGCCGTCGATCCGGTAGCGAATCACCAAGCCACTGCCTTGGGACTCGATGTGGACGTCGCTCGCCCGCGACTCGATCGCTTCCACCAGGATTTCGTTCACCAGCCGAACGACTGACGCCTCCTGCGCCTGTTCGGACAGCTCCGACCCGTCCGTCTCGATGTCGCTCAGAAGCTGGACTTCGTCTTCCTCGACCGTCTGGTCGATCAGCCCTTGGACGGTCTCGCTGCCGACGCCCAAATGCTTCTTGATCAGCTTCGCGATCTCGGCCTTGCCAGCCAACACCGGCACCACCGCCAGCCCCGTCGCCGCCGCGACTTCGTCCAGCGGATACAGGTCGAACGGGTCGCTGGTCGCCACGACCAGCGATCCGTTGGTCCGACGCACTGGAAACAGCGACTGCCGGTGGATCAACCGGTGCGGGAAGATTTTAAGCAAGGTTAGGTCGACGTCGGCTTGCGGCAGATCGATGTAGTCGAGCCCCACTTCGTCGCCGATCGCCCGCAAGGCGTCCTCCTCGCCGACGAAACCTTTCTCAACCGCCAGTTCGACGAACCGCGAACCGTCCGGGGCGGAGGCCCGAGCGGTTTCAAACTGCTGGCGGTTGAGCAATCCCCGCCGCAGCAGGATTTCGCCCGCTTCCATTGCGACCATGATTCCACCCCTAATCGTCCACCAAGCTCACCCTTCACACCGCTACAGATCGCCCGATCGCCGAGACCGTGACAGTGTCCGCGTCAGCGTCCGCGTCCGTGACCGCGTCGGCGACAGCGGCGACCCACCTTACCCATCGAGGAAACCTAGTTTCCTTGGGGGTTGCCGCGACCGCCAGGGCCGCCCTGTCCGCCCGGGCCACCCCGGCCGCCGAACCCGCGGAACTGCATCTCGAACGGCTCACCGATCAAATCGCGCCATTCCGCACGTTGCTCCGGAGTCAAGACGCTCAACAGATCGTCTTCGGCCTCCTTACGCATTTTCGCCACCTTCTCACGCAGTTTCTTTTCAACTTCCTGAGCCTTCTCGCGGAGCTTTTCCTTTTGTTCGTCGCTCAGCTTCAGTTCGGTGGCGACGGCGTCCGGGCTGATTCCGTTGCTACCGCCCTGGCGGCTGCGGAGCTGCCGGCCGATCTGCTTCAACCGCTTAGATTGGTGCGGCAGGAGGATTTCGTCCATTTCCTTTTGGACTTCCTTGGCCCGGTCTTCCATCTTGGTCCGCATTTCTTCGAACTTCGCCCGGCGTTCGTCCTCGCCCAAATCGCGGAAGCCCGAGAACATGGAACGCATTTCCTCTCGCATCTTTTCGCCGATGCCGCGGATTTTTTCGACTTGGTCGTCGACCAGTCCGAGTTCGGTGCGAACGTCGTCATTTTGGAGGAGCATCAGGTCGCCGCCGCCACCGCCGCCGAACATCCCGAAGCCGCCGCGACCACCAGGGCCGCCGGGACCTTGAGCGAAAACGGCGGCCGGGAGGCTGCCTCCGACCAGTAAAGCTAGAGCAAGAAACAGGTTAAGACGAGATGACATGGCGGAAGAGCTCCTCGACGCGCGAAGCGGATGGGAACCGGGCCGAGCCGGTTCCGGGGACAGTTACGGGGCAGTCACACGATCAACCCCTCCCGGTTGTAACCCCCGGGCGGTAGCAAAGTTTCGAGAAAAAACGGGAATTTCGGTCGGTCCAGCGAAACCCTCGACCAACCGCCGACATTAACGTAGTACGGCGTTCACCGACGGCGATGGTCCACCCTCCGTCATGGGGATAAAGATGATGTTGTTGACTCCGCTTTCTCGCAGCCATGCCACTCGAAGCTTCCCATCTTGGCTGCCCGCGATCACCAAGAAGTCGTGGCCCTTCGTGGTCGCCGCTGTCGTGGTCGCCGCCGTCGTGGCGGTGATCGGCGGGGGCGCTGATGTTGGGAACGCTGTCGTCGGGAGCGCTGTCGCTCAGGAGTCCGACCGCCGAGACCGCGATCGTGATCGCGATCGACGCCGCTTCGACCCCAAGGACTACATCGGGCGGATGGACGAGAACGGCAACGGCGTGCTCGAACCGTCCGAGATCTCTAGTCGGTCCAGGTATTTCCTCGAAGGGGCGGCCAAAGACGCCGGCCTCGACCTGTCGCGCGACGTGCCGGTCGCCAAAATGATCGAAGCGATGGAAAAGCGGAACGCGGCGCGGGAAGCGGCCAGCGGTTCGAGCGGCTCCTCGAATCCGTCTTCCGGCTCGTCGTCAGGCTCTGCGTCCGGCTCCTCCACACCGTCTTTCTCTTCGCCCTCTTCTTCAGCCTCGTCGTCGGGTTCGAGCGGCGGCTCGTCCAGCGGTTCGAGCGGCGGTTCGAAGAGTGGATTTCCCGGCTTTGGGGAGAAGTCGACGGTTCCGAAGCCGCCGGGTTTCGATGTCCCGCTAGCGCCACGCACGACGAGCGGCGCGACGGCCAGTTCGACCCAATACGATCGACGCGTCATCGAGTACGTCGACAAGATGATGGTCGACTTCGACTTGAACAAGGACGGAGTGTTGGACAAGGGCGAAATTGAAAAGGCCCCTTGGCAATCCGACCCGAAGGAAAGCGACCTGAACAAAGATGGCCGGTTGGACCGTGAGGAATTGAATCAGCGGATCGCTCGGCGTTTCGGTTACCTGCCCCGTTCCAGCTCGACCACAAGCGGCTCCACCGGCTCGACGGGAAGCGGCGGCTCATCCAGCGGTTCGGGGGATGCGTCGCGAGTGCGGGCGTACGCGGAAGGTTTGCTGAAACAAAACGACGCCAACAAAAACGGCGTGCTCGATAAGGACGAATGGGCGAACGTCCGTTCGATCACCCGCGACACGGACGCGAACAATGACGGCACGGTGACGCTGGACGAACTCACAACGAAGCTCGGATCGTACGGCCGCGACGAAAACCGATCGGGAAGCGGGAGCAGTTCCAGCAGTTCGACGGCTTCCAGCGGCAGTAGCAGCAGCGGCAGTAGCAGCGGCGGCAGTAGCAGCGGCGGTGGTTCTTCCGGGTATCGTTCGTCGAGCGGCTCGGGTTACGGTTCGGGACGAGGGGATGCGAAGCAGACCGGCGAGAAGCGCAGCTATCGGCAGCGAACGGTCGCCGAGCGGATGCCGAAGGGCTTGCCCGATTGGTTCGCTCGCAACGACGAGGACGCCGACGGCCAGATCACGATGGCCGAGTACGCCACGCTATGGAGCGACACGAAAGCGGCCGAATTCGCCAAATTCGACCTGGACGGCGACGGCGTGATCACGCCCCGCGAATGCCTCCGGTCGCAGGAACTGGAAACCAAGCGGAAGTGACGCCATTGCCCGGCAACCAAGCCGCCGCCGACCGCCAGTTCATTAGCCGGCCGAGCGCGAGCTGATGGTTTTCGGGCGGTTCATGCCGCATCCGCCTAGAACCGGCCGCTGGCGCGGCTCGGCGGATGAGGGCGCGGCGCGGTTCATTAGCCGGCCGAGCGCGAGCCGCCGGTTTTCGTTTGGTTCATGCCGCATCCGCCTAGAACCGGCCGCTGGCGCGGCTCGGCTGATGAGGGCGCGGCGCGGTTCATTAGCCGGCC
>JBIKVL010000488.1:0-4304 GCA_044356875.1 Pirellulaceae bacterium
CACGCATCCGCGGGTGCTGGAAGCGCTTGCGAAGGGCACGGTCGGACATCTTGATCCGTTTTATCTGCGGACGATGGACGAACTGCAGCGGATGCTGCGCGGGCTGTTCCGCACCGAAAACCGGATGACGTTCGCGGTCAGCGCGACCGGTTCGGCGGGCATGGAGGCGGCGGTCGTGAATTTGATCGAGCCTGGCGACTCGATGGTGGTTTGCGTGAATGGAGTGTTTGGCGGCCGGATGGTGGATGTTGCGGGTCGGGCCGGCGCACGGGTGACGAAGGTGGAACGGCCGTGGGGGGAAGTGTTCACGCCGGACGATTTGCGGCCGGCGTTGGAAGCGGCTCGTCCCAAGGTAGTCGGCATCGTGCTCGCCGAAACCTCGACGGGGGCGTGGCAGCCGATCGAGGAGATTTCGCGTTTGGTGCATGATGCGGGCGCGATGCTGGTTGTCGACGCGGTGACGGGTTTGGGGGGCGTGCCGGTGGAGGTTGACGCCTGGAACATCGACGCGATTTATTCGGGGACGCAAAAGTGCCTCAGTTGTCCGCCCGGCCTCGCGCCGATCTCGTTCAATCAACGGGCGCTCGACACCATCCTCAGCCGCAAGACGAAGGTGCAGAGCTGGTATCTCGACGTGTCGATGCTGGCGAATTACTGGGGGCAGGAGCGGGTCTATCACCACACGGCCCCGATCAACATGACCTACGCGCTCTATGAGGCGCTGCGGCTGATTCACGAAGAGGGGTTGGAAAACTGCTTCGCCCGCCACATGCTCAATCATCGCGCGTTGAAGGCCGGGTTGTCCGCGTTGGGCATTGAGTACGCGACGCAAGAGGGACATCAACTGCCGATGCTCAACGCCGTGAAAATCCCCGCCGGAATCGACGACGCGAAGGTGCGTTCGACGTTGCTCAACCGGTTTGGCATCGAGATCGGCGCCGGCTTGGGCGCGTTCAAAGGCAAGGTTTGGCGGATTGGCCTGATGGGCTACGGTTCGCGTCAAGCGAACGTGCTGCTGGTGCTCGCGGCCCTCGAACAGTTGTTGGCGGAACAGGGGCATGCGTTCCCGCATGGCGCGAGCGTCGCGGCCGCCAACGCGGTTTATGCGTCGGTGTAATCGGAAGCCGACGCGAGGGCGAGGCGCATGGAACCGCGCGCGGAACGAAACTCGCAGTGGCGCTCGCCAGAACGCTCACCAGAACGCTCGCTGGGACGCTCCTGGTGGCAAGAGGGCTGGCGCGCGGTCCGGAGCTTGGTTCGACCCGCGTCCTCCGGCGGGGACCAGGAATTGCCGGGCGCGCAACGGGTCTGGGGAGTGTTTGCCGCGGGAATGGCGAGCGGCCTGTTGTGGTGGCTCGCCTTGCCGCCCGTCGGCTGGGGCTGCCTGGGGCTAGCCGCGCCGTTGCCGCTATTGGGGCTTGTCACCGCGCCGAACTTGCCGGGACGGCGGCCCTACTTCCGTTTGTGGGCGGCGGCGAGTCTTGGGTGGCTGGTTTATCTGCAAGGCGTGCGGCTCGCGCATCCAGCGCTCTACGCCGGTTGGTTCGCGCTGTCGCTGTACGTGGCGGCCTACACTCCGCTATTCGTCGGCTTGGCCCGCGTGGCGGTTGGTCGATGTGGTTGGCCGCTGCCCGTCGCCGCGCCCGTGATTTGGGTGGCGTTGGAGCTGATCCGTGGCCATCTGCTTGGCGGTTTCACCGGCGGAATGCTTGGCCATTGTCTGATCGACTTTCCCTGGATTCTGCAATTGGCGGATTTGGGCGGGGCGTATCTGATGAGCGGCTGGGCGATGTTCGTGGCCGCCTGCCTGTGGCGCGCGTGTCGCCCCGGCGGAGGCCGCTGGCTTCATCTGGGCGTTGGTGGAGCGGCGGTCGTAGCCGCGTGCTCCTACGGAGCGTGGAGGCTCGATGATTCCCCGGCGCGTGCCTCTAAGCAGCCCCTTCCCATCGGTCCGCGAATCGCGTTGATTCAGGAATCGATCGATACGGTGTTCGAATACAACCCGCGGCGGAACTCGGAGGCGTTCCAGCGCTATCTTGATCGGACGCTCGAGGCATGCGCCGCGCAGGGTCCGATCGACGCCGCCGTGTGGCCCGAGTCGATGTTCACGGAAAACTCGCCCGAGTTTCTCTGGACGGGCGAAGTAGAAGCCGAATTGCCCGAGGAGTTGCGCGCGAGGATGGCGGTTTTCGCGCGGAAAAGCGATTACGTGATGGAACGCGTCGAGTCGCTGTCGCCCGGCGCCGCGTTGATCGGCGGCTCGACCACGGTCGAGTTGAACGGGGTCGGGATTCGCGAGTTCAACTCGGCGATCCTGCTGGCGAAAAACGGCCGAGTAGCGGACCGTTACCACAAACAACATTTAGTGATGTTCGGCGAGTACATCCCGTTGGGCGGATGGTTTCCGTGGCTCTATCAGTTGGCGGGAATGCCCGGCGAGTTGGAGGCCGGGACGGAGCATCGAGCGTTCGCGGTGAAGCGGTGGAGATTGGCGCCTAGCGTCTGCTTTGAAAGCATGGTGCCCCACCGGATGCGATGGAAGATCGACGCGCTCGAATCCGAAGGCGCGATCGTCGACGCCCAGGTGAACATCACCAACGATGGCTGGTTCTGGGGATCGGCGTTGTTGGATATGCACCTGCAGGCTGGCAGGTTGCGGGCGGTCGAGCTGCGGAGGCCGTTCCTGGTGGCGGCGAACACGGGGCTGTCGGCATGGGTGGACAGCGATGGCCGCGTTCGCGCCGTGGCGCCGCGGCGAGTAGGCGCGACGCTGATCGCCATTCCGCAATCGGACCGCCGCAGGTCGCCCTACCGTTTTGTTGGCGACTGGCCCTGGTGGCTGTGCGTCGCCGCCACCGCATTTCTGGCCGTTTCCGGCCGATTCGGCCGGCGGTGAATTCAACGGCGGCGTTTCCGCCGCGGCATAAAGCTTGCGGCCAAGCTGACGAGAATCATCAGCAGCACCGGTGAGGCGAGCGTGAAGAGCGTGAAGGCGAACTTCGCCGACTCGTTGCCCCGCAGGAAGCGCACGTAGTAGGAAGCGCCAGCGGCAACCACGGAGGCCAGGAACATGGCCGCGAACAGGCTGGCGACCGAAAAGCGGAAGCGCGAGGCGGGTCGCTTCTCGGCCCGTGGGCTGGAGGCTTGAGCCGGGTCTGGGGAGGAGACGTTCGGGCGCGGCCGATCGCTGGTTGGCCGGCTGGAAGGCGGTTCGTCGCGGAGCGGATTCGGGAGCGGATCGAAGGAAGGCATGGAGCGGCTCTAGCGGTGGAAGCGATTCGTTCAATTTTTCCGGATGGCGCGGCCGATCAAATATCGTCGTACGCTCACGCTAACAAGCACAAGGCATGAAACCATGAAAAGATATCTGTTCCTCCTGATCCTGTTGCCGATGGCGTTGGCCATGGCGACGGGCTGCCAGGGACCGGTGATGCAGCGGCGTCAACACCATTGCCCCAACTGCCAACGGATGGGCGGAGGCCGGATGGCGGACGGACTGGTTTCCGGCCGTTACGCCCGGGGTTACAACCAGGAAGGCGCTTCCGACCCCGGCCCTGCGGCCGCCGCCGTCGCCTACCCCTACTACACGCTTCGCGGACCTCGCGATTTCTTGACGAACAACCCGCCCAGCATTGGACCGTAACCGCGACGGCCTTTTGACGGGCCTGCTTTTTTGGGCCTGCTTTTTTGGGCCTGCGGTCATCGGGCCTGCGATTGACAGGCCCGCAGGTGACGGACAACCGACGGGCCCGATTGTGACGGGCCCGATTGTGACGGGCCCGCGAAGGGCGATCTACGCGCCACGGGCCGGAGGCCAACGGCCCGCGTAGGCGGGGCCGTGTTGGGGTGACACAGCCGTCGACCTGAGAACCGCGCCGAGCGTAGCTTCGACCGATTCCAGCGCCTCGGGCTAGTTTCGAAAACGCCCGATGGCCAGCGTGATGTTTTGGCCGCCGAAACCGAAACTGTTGTTGAGCGCGACGTCGCAGCGGGCCTCGCGCGCGACATTCGGAATGTAGTCCAGATCGCACTCGGGATCGGGATTTTCGTAATTGATCGTCGGCGGCAGGACGTTATCCCGAATCGCCATCAGGCAGACGATCATCTCGGTGACGCCGGCCGCCGCGATCAAGTGGCCCATCATGCTCTTGGTGCTGGAAACCGGAGTTTCCCGCGCCCGCTCGCCAAAGACGGCTTTGCAGGCCACCGTTTCCACTCGGTCGTTGACCGAAGTGCTCGTGCCGTGCGCGTTGACGTAATGGACGGCGGACGGATCGAGTTGCGCATCGCGCAGTGCCATCCTC
>JBIKVL010000489.1:0-4287 GCA_044356875.1 Pirellulaceae bacterium
AACCCGTATGCCATGGACGTGGTCCAACCCGGCCATGGCATCGTGGATTGGGATCGCTCCAGGCGGGTTGTCGTGGACACGGAGACGCATGTGGTCACGGCGTCCGACCCGGCCGACGCGATGAAGTTCGTCGAAACGGTGCTGGGCCAAGTGGCGCAGCGGCGAACGAACCGTTGACCCAAGGCCCCGCTCCGAGCCGCTATTCCAAGGCCCGCATCAGCGAGGGCACGGCGGTGGCGGCGGCAGGGCCGATTTGGCCCAGTGCTCGGACGGCCGATTTTTTCACGCGTGGGTCCGGGTCGTCGAGCAACGCGGTCAAGGCGGGCACGGCGCTCGACGCCGCCGGTCCGATCCGCGCGAGCGTGTCCGCCGCCTGCTGCCGCATGTTCGGATCGGGGCTCTTCAGCGCTTCGACCAACGATGGCACAGCGGGCTCGCCGATGCGGCTGAGCGCCACCGCCGCCGCCTCCCGCATCGTCCAATCTTCGAACGGCCGGACCGTGAACCGCGAGGAGCCGCCGTCGCTAGGCACCGTCGGCAACGGCGTCATCGGCTTGGACTCGCTGGCCACTCGGTTACTCTCCGCGATCTTCTGCCGAATCGACTCGGGAAGTTTCAGTTCGCTCCGTTGGCAGCCGGCGATCGTCGCCGCCGAGATGGCGAGCACCAGCCCAGCAAACCGTAACACTGTGAGCTGGAACATCGCGAGCCGCAGCACTGTGAGCCGCAGTACCGTGCGTTGCAGCACCGCGCGTTGCATCGCGGCAAGTCGTACCCACGGACGGCGCGCGACGGGTGAACGACGCGGCGCGGCGAGTGGCGGTGCGTGTCGAGTGCGATCGTTGAGCATACGGCGGCGGTCCACAGCAAGCGGAAAGCGGGAAACGGAATCTGGCGGCGAGCCATGAAGACGGCGCGTGGCGGCGAGGCATGGCGGCGACGCCATGAAGACGACGCATGGCGACGGCGCGTGGCGGCCCTTCACAAGGATTCCCCAAGGACACCTCGAAAGCAACCGCCAACCGTGCCGGTTTGCGCGCTTGGTGGCCGCATTTCAGCGGTCCGCGAAAACCGCCGACCGGTTGGCGCCATCCTCTGCCCGAAGATTCCCGCCAGATGGAATTCGCAGGATTCGATTCAAGTGCCAGATCAAGTGCGACAGGAAGAACGGCTTGGCGAGCGAAACGGCGACGCCCAGCCGTTCGGCGTGATACCAGTCTTCCCAGCGCAAGATGCCCCGCAGCGCGACGACGGGCGTGGGCGTTGCCGCTCGAACGCAAGCCGCCAGCCGCTCGCCATCCGCCCGTGACCACCCCGGTTCATCCCAGAGCACGATCGCCGCGCCCCGCACATCGCCGGGCGATTCGGGACGAAAGCGCGCGACCTTCGCGCCAGCCTGCCGGCAGACATCCGCCAGCGAGTCGAACCCGGCGGGCTCGGCCGCGTCGATCGCGACGAGGCAGTCCGGTGGCAGCCGATCGGCGGTGGGCGGGAGCGGATCGAGCCACGCTTCGTTGACGCTGCGGATTCGCGGTTGCAGCCACGGATGCTGACGCGCGTGCGAAGACTCGGCGGTTTCCGCTTCCCAGAACAGATGGAAGGCGGCTTCCCATTGATGCCACGGCACGCGGGCGACGCCGGGCAACGGCCGTCCGGTCCGCGGTTCGCCCTCGCACCAACTGCCGAATAACGCCACCGTCACCGCCAGCGGCCAGCGGCGTGCAAGCGCGTCGTGCTCGTCTTCGCGCCATTGTCCGGGACGGTTTTGCAGCCCCACGATCAGCTCGGGATGCCAACCCGCGCCGGCTTGTCGCATCAGGCCGTCTTCGTCGATTCGCCTCGCTTCGACGACGTCGCCATGCATCCGCAGCCACTGGCAAGCGGCGGCGAATTCAGGTGGCGAGCTATCGCCGAACAGCAGGATCGACGGGCGATACGACACGGCGGAAGCTTCGCAGCGAAACGGAGGAACGGGAGCTACTCGTCCGAGTATACGCGAGTGCTCTCTTCCTTGGTGACCGGCGTGGGCGACTCGTCGGAGGCGACCAGGACGCGGATTCGCGGGTCGCCCTTCGCGGCTCCGCGAGCGCGGACACGGTAGGTGGCTTGGCCGTTCGGGGCGAGCCGCGCCATTGGCTCGATCACCAGTTGCTGGCCGCGGACCGCGACGGCGGTGGGACCGTCGCCGCCCATGGGCGTCAATTCCGCCGGGAATTCGACGGCGACCCGCACTTGGGAGGCGGCCCGTGAACCGCGGTTTTGCAGCTTGATTTCGTAGGTCGTTTCGCTGCCGACTTCGATCGGGTCGGCGGTGTCGGCGACGGAGAACTGGATTTCGGAGAGCGTTTCGACGAGCACCGGCTGTTCAAAGGCGTGTTCCAGCCGCAGGTCGGCCTTCCCTTCCACTCGAATGCGCTGTTCGCCCGGTTCGGCCGGCACGACGACCAATTGCGAGGCGCCCATGACACCCGAGGGCAGCTCAGCGAGTCCCCACAGGACGGCGTGTCGCTGAGGGTCGTACTGCCCTTGGTTTTCCGCCGAGAGGAACTTGAGGCCGCGGGGCAGGTAGGCGATGACTTCGAGGTTGGTGGCCGCCGCCGTGCCGGGGTTGGCGACCGAGATGCTGTAGGTCGCTTGGCGGTCGAGATACCGGACCTTGGGACCGGCGACGCCGACTTGCAACTGCGGCGCGACGATGTCGAGCGACACTCGGTCCTCGGCCAGGGTTTGCGAATCTTCCCGCGCCGCGAACTGGCAGGCCGCCGCGCCCGGCCGTTGAGCCCGCAGCGAGAGTTCGATCCGCCGGGTTTCATTGGGGCGGAGCACGCCGATGGGGTATTCGAGTTCGGCGCCCGCCGGATGGCCCAGCGATTCGGGCAAGGTCGCCTCGATCACAAGGTTCGTCGTCGCCCCGCTGCCGCGATTCGAGACCGCGAGCGTCAACTTCAGCTGATCGCCGATCAAAACGCGTTCCGCGACCTGATGCTCGATCGACACTCGCGGCTGAGTGGACACGGTGCGGACCGCCGCTTGGCTGTGGAAGATCACCTGGGCGACGCTGCCAATCTCGCCTTCCTGTTCGGGAAGCAGTTGCAGGACGATCGTCGTTTCCTGGCCCGGACCAAGCGCTCCGACTTGCCAGCGGAGCATGCCGTCGGCGCCTCGAACGCAGGGCGGCGCCGCTTCCAGGAACTTCGTGCCGCGGGGAATCTGGTCGATGACGACGATATGCTGGGCGGCGACGCGTCCAATATTCTTCACTTTGATTTCGAACCGCGCCGGCTTGCCGACTTTCACCTCTTCAGGCGCTAGCTTCTGCAGTTCCAACATCGGCACCTGCGGCCCCTCGAGGCTCTTGGCGCCCGGCATCGGACTGGCGACGATCGGCAGGCCTCCCATGTCTGGCAACACGCCAGGCTCGGCGCTCAAGTCGCTCGGTACGCTGCCGTACGAAGTCGACGGAACGCTCGGCAGAGCCGGCGACGCGGACCCAGCGACAGGATTGCTAGCGGCAGGATTGCCAGCGACAGGGGGGCTGGCGGGAGGGCTGTTGGCGGCAGGATTGCCAGCGATGGGGTTGCTGGTGGGAGGAGGCGTATAGGGCGGAGCGGGAGGAGGGGCCATCAGCGTCGGTGATCCGCCGCCAAATTTGGGCAGCCCGGGACCGGCCGAGTTCGCCGCGGCATTACCCAGCGCGGCGCCACCAGCCGCAGCACTACCAGCGGCAGCGTTACCCGCCGCCGCTCCAAGCGTTCCGGCCGCGCCGCCCGCTGCCGCGCCGACGGCGCCGGCCGCGCGGCCGAGCACGCTGCCCGCCGCGCCGCCGAACGAATTGCCACCAGGCACGCCCTCGGGGCTTAGATTAGGCGCGGCTTCCGGCGGAAGCCGGACATGCTCTTCTGGCGGAGACGGTTGAGGACGCCGGGGCACAGGAATCAGATCCGCCGGTGCGGTCGGAGCGGGCGCGTCGGAAGGCGTCGCGGCCGGTGGAGCCGTCGCCACGGGGGCTCCCGACGACGGTTCGTCCGCCGTTAAACCTGTGCGCAGCGAATTGCGGGAACGAGGGTTCGTGCCGGTGACGACCGGCGCCGTCCCACCGCCGTTGTCGACGGGATCAGCACCGCCTTGAGCATCCGTGGCATTGTCGGGCGTGCCGCCAACAGCGACATCCGCCCCGCTACCAGACTCGATCGGCTGGCCGGGCTGGCCGGGTTCATTGGTCGGACTGGCGGGCTCCGTCGAGCTTGTCTGGCCGTCGCCCGCCGAGTAAACGGCAGGTTGGCCGGC
>JBIKVL010000490.1:0-4285 GCA_044356875.1 Pirellulaceae bacterium
GAGGGGAGTAGGAAAACTGAGAGTCGTGAGCCCAGCTTTGGTGGCTGACGGTTTACTACCGAGGCATTTCCGGAATGATATGGTTTCGAAACGCGTTCCCCGAACATAACACACAAGACCACCTTCGCCTCCAGCCGCGTTCTTGCGAGCTGATTGGGGAGATGGAGACTTTTTTTGCAATGTTTATCTGTCGCGCATTTTCTTAGCAATCGGCTCGGGACTTAAGGCATTCGGGGCGCCTCGGTCAAACCGCGTCTTCATGGTCATTGGCAAGCGAGAATTGGCAGAGTCGGCAGCCGGAGACGTCGGCGAAACGCACATGATTGGCCACATCGGGGCCGGCGGCGCGCAGCCGCGCGGGGCTGGTTCAAAGCGCTCCGACCGTGTTGATCGCCCATGGAACCACGTCCGTGATATGTCGCGGAGCGGCCTCGGACCGCGAATCCGACTCGACGGCCGCAGCCACGCCATTCAGTTGTGCTTCAAGCTCGTCGAGCAAGGGCGATGCCATACTAATTGCCTTTCCGCATTTTGAGCGACCACTGGAACATCACCGGAACACCATCGGCGTCGCCAACGACAGCGCTAATCTCCGGCATGGCATCCGGTCGGTTGCGAAGAAAACTCGCGGTCGAGGCGAGAGCCGCCTCTTGGATCGCGTTCAACGCGCGCTGATCCTATCTGTTGGCCGGAACTGGCTCGATTGACCGGGCAAACTAAACGGGCGAAATCGGTGGAACAGACTGACCGGGCGTAACGGGCAGTACGGGTGGAATCGGCTGAGCCGCACTTTGAACCTCCGCCGCCGTCGCTGGAGGTTCGAGCGGTTTTCCGGCCGCCTTCGCCCATGTCTGCCGCATGGTCCAGACTTTGGGGTCGAGCGGTGCGAGCGCGTGGGCCTTGTTCAGCACCATGGCCGCGGCAGCCAGATCCTCCGACTGCAATCGCGTTTCGAGCTCGTGAACGTACCGTTCGAGCGTTTCGAGATCGAACTGCCAATCCCGTCGTCGGCGAGCCGCCTCGGGGTCCGTGTCGAGCGGGTCGACTAGGCCGAGCGCCGAGCGGAGCCGACCGTCACGGGCCCACTGGGCGGCACGGTCGAGCCGTAGTCCGCGCCACTGGCGATCCCGCGCCAGTTACTCGCGGCGTTCGACCAGTTGCCGCCGTAGGGTCTTGTCGGCTGGGGAGAGGCTTCCGCCACGGCACCTAGCTTTTCGGCTTTGGACCCGGGGCGTCGTTGTCGTCGCCTTCCTTTTTCTTTTGATAGAACTGCATCAGATCGCCGAACGTCCGCATCGGCTCGACGCCTTCGATCATCCCCTTGGTGATCGCACGATCGGGCGCGGCCTTTTTCGACTTGAACTCCTGCTGGACAGGTTGGCGGTTGGAATAGCCGCCCCTTGGAGGCCCACCGCGGCCACCGCCACGTCGTTCGCCCTGGTAGCCGCCGCGTCCGCCGCCGGAAGCCGCAGGACCGGCGTTCGAGCCGGCCGTGTTGCCCGTCGGGCCGCGTTGGCCGCCGAACCCTCCAGGTCCCCCCGGTCCACGACCAGGCCCCCCACGATCGCCACCGCGTTGGCCTCCGCGATCGCCACCCTGTGGGCCGCCCCGATCACCGCCAGGACGTCCGCCGACCGGGCCCGTGCGTCCAAAGGCCCCGCCCGGCGCTCTCCCACCGGCAGGACCAGCTCCTTGGCCACCGCCCTGGCCGGGCCCCTGAGCTCCAGGAGGACCGCCGCGTCGGCTGCCGCGCCCGTCTCCTCGAGCGTCTCCTCGCCCATCGCCCCGCCCGTCGCCAGGCGCTCCTTGAAAGCCCTCGCCACGCGGCGGACGAGCCTCGCGGGGACGCTCAGAACCCGGCGCGATCGCCGTCAGCGATACCCTGCGCCGCGCCGTGTCCACCTCGACGACCCAGACCTTCAGCACGTCGCCAATCCCCACGACTTCGTGCGGATCCTTGACGAAGCGGTCCGCCAGCCGACTGATGTGAATCAACGCGCTGTCCGACAATCCAATGTCCACGAACACGCCAAAATCGACCACGTTGAGCACGGTGCCGCTGAGTTCCATGCCCGGAGCGAGATCTTCGAGCCGCACAATGCCGCGACGGAACACGGGTGGCGGCAAGTCCTCCCGCGAATCGCGTCGGGGTCGCGAGAGCGCCGCCAACATGTCCCGCAGCGTCAAAACGCCAATCGACAGCTCGCCAGCCAACGATGTCACGTTCAACCCCGCGAGCCGCTCCGCCAGCGGCACTCGCGGCGGCCCCGCTGCCACTTCCGAAGCGGTCGCCTCGGAAACAGATGCCGCTAGCGCGGTGGGCTCGGTCGCGGTGGGCTCGGTCGCGGTGGGCTCGGTCGCGGTCGGATCGGTCGCGGTCGGATCGGACGCGGTCGGATCGGTCGCAGGGCTGTCCACCGCGAGTTGTTCCGAAACCGCATTGTCCGGCGGTGGCGACTCGGGCGAAGACGGTTCATCCGGGGACGTAGCGGAGACGATGGGGGAGGCATCTGCGGCTACAGGGGCGACACCACCACCAAAAACGGACACGCCAGCCGTCGATTCGTGGGCGGAGGTCGCCACGGTCGGGATCTTGCGGGCGGGGGTGACTTCCAATGCCAGATCGGCTTCGCTACTGCCGATGCGGTCGAGCAATCGACGAGCCGCCTCGTAGTTCTCGGGATGAATCCAAGTGGCGTCCAGCGGATTGTCACCGCCGTAAATCTTCAAAAAACCCGCCGCTTGGATAAACATCGCGTCACTGAACCCGGGGACTTTCCTGAGTTCTTCGCGATTGTGGAACGGCCCATGCTTTAGCCGGTGCTCGTACAAGCGGCGGGCGGTGAGCTGATTCAAGCCGGCGACATAGCGAAGTAGCGTTGGACCGGCCGTGTTCACATCCACGCCGACATAGTTGACGCACGATTCGACGACGGCTTCGAGCGAATCTCGGAGATGCTTCGCCTTCAAGTCATTCTGATACAGCCCGACACCGATGTTGGCCGGATTGACCTTCACCAGTTCGGACAATGGGTCGAGTAGTCGGCGGCCGATCGACGCGGCGCTGCGAACCGTCGCGTCGTGCTTGGGCAGCTCCTCGCGGCCGATGGGGCTGGTCGAATAGACGCTCGCGCCCGCCTCGTTCACGATCACGTACTCGACGCCTTCGGCCCGCATTTCGGTGCCGAGCAATTCGGCGACCATTTGTTCGGTTTCGCGGCAGGCCGTGCCGTTGCCGATGGCGAGCACCGAAACTTGGTATTTGCGGATCAATTCCACCAACCGCGAGCGGCACAGTTGCCGATGCTGCTCGGGCCCGATGATGTGGATCGTGCCGTGGTCGAGCAATTCGCCGAACTCATCGAGAATCGCCAGTTTGCAACCGCTGCGGAACCCCGGATCGATCGCCAGCACCCGCCGGCCATGCACGGGCGGCTGCAGCAGCAAATTCCGCAGATTGCGAATGAACACATCCACCGCGTGGTGCTCGGCCTTGTCGGTCAATTCGCGGCGCAGTTCGCGTTCCAGGTTGGGAACGACCAACCGCGACAACGCGTCGCTGACGCACTCCTTGAGGAAGGCGGCATGCGGATGATCGGGCTTGACCAACAACTCCAACGCTTCCCGCTCGAGCGCCGCTTGGTCGGCCTCGACCCGCACCCGCAACACTTGCGAGCGTTCACCGCGATTGATCGCCAGCAACCGATGAGGCGCGACCTTCGCCAGCGGCTCTTTGAAGTTGTAGTAATCCTTGTAGAGGCTCTCGATCAGCTTCTGACGCTTTTTCTTCTTGGCGTCGCGAGCCGCCGCTCGCGCCTGTTGGCGAGCGGTCAGTTTCAGCGGCGGGATCGCGGTCGCTCGCAGCCCCTTCGGCGTCACGGTCGCCGTCACGGCGGTCGCCCCCGCTTCGTTGGCCCCCGCTTCGTTGGGCGCGTCAACATTCGCGGCTTCGGCGTTCGCGGAATCCGCGGTCTCTGCGGACTCCGCCCGATCACCGGCTAAATCGTCCGTCAGTTCGCGGTCGTCGGCCTCCGCGAGTTCCGTGTCGTCCTCCGCATCCTCTACAGCGTTTTCGTCGTGATCCTCATCGGCATCCTCGCTGTCTGAGTCGCTGTTTGAGTCAACCGCATCGAGTTCATCCAGTCCACCGCCGTACGCGTCTGTCGCTTCTTCAGGGGTGAGTGGCGATTCGAGGGTCGACAGGGCGTCGGTCGCTTCCAAGATCGGGGCTGCGTTGGGGGAGAAATCGCTGGTGGGCCCATCGCCAGCAGGACTGGATGTGGTG
>JBIKVL010000491.1:0-4271 GCA_044356875.1 Pirellulaceae bacterium
GCAAAGCGGCCGTGTCGAGCACTTCCGCTTCGGCGCGTTCGTGCGCGAACTGGCCGATCGACAAGCCTAAGGTTCCGAGCAAGTCGCGGATTTCGACGAGCGAGGTCTCGCCAAAATTTTTGCTCGAAAGCAATTCCTGTTCGGTGGTCCGAACCAAATCGCCCACCGAACGGACATTCATCTTCTGCAGCACATTGCGGCTGCGAACCGACAATTCGAAATCGGAGATGGGCCGTCCGAGCACCTGGGCCAATCGATCGGTCGTTTTCGCCCCGCTCTCGTCAGCCGAAACATCGGCGGCCGTAGCGTCCTTGAGGTACAGGCTAGCCCGATCGTGGGAGGGATAAACGTCGAGGATCCGCTGGTAGCAGGCGATCGCTCGATCATACTGCTGACGGTCCTCGTACAAGACGCCGAGGTTCAGCAGCGTGCCGACATGCGTGGGATAGCAAGCGGCAGCCCGCTGGTAGAGCTGAATCGCGGATTCGTCGTTGCCATGGCGATCGTTTTCGACGGCCAAACCGAACAAGGCGCCAGCGTGCTTCTCGTCCGTGGCGACTGCCCGCTCGTAGAGGGCGCACACTTCCTGGGGATTGCCGCCGATCGACGCGATGGTCGCCGCCCGCTGATAGAGGTATTCCGCGGTCTGCTCCACGGCCCCAGAGAGCTTATCGAGCGTGGAGAGGGCGGTGTCCAAGTTGCCGCTCAGCCGTTGCGACTCGGCCACGGCGAGTTGGCAAATGTCGGCGTTGTAGCCGGCAATTTTCGCCGCTTGATAGCTCGAAAGGGCCGCTTCGTACTGTTCCAACGCCACCTTGGACTTGCCGAGGTAGAAGTGTGCCAAGGCCCCGCCATCCGCTTTGGCCAGGACTTCAGCAGCGCGGGAATAACGCCCGAGCAAATACAGGCAGACGCCGAGCCGCACGGCGGCCGCGGGGGTTGTTTCTTCCCGGGCTTCCAGTTCCGCGACCGCGTCCCGCACGATGCCGAACTGCACCGCATCCGTCGCGACCGCCTGCACCAACAACTCGATCTCCCGCGGACCAAACGTGTTGTTAGCGAGGACGATTTCCTTTACGTCCACAGGGGCGGTGGTGATCATGGAGGCGCGTTCCTTGAGGGACTCCTGGGGCTCCGAAGAGCCAGCGACGGGATTCGAACCCGTAACCCCCGCTTTACGAAAGCGGTGCTCTACCGTTGTAGCTACGCTGGCCAGCCGGTGGCTGCGAAGTGGGATATTGTTAAGGCATAACGCCGAGTCCGTCAATAGTGGGAAGCGTCTCGCTCGCCTTCGGGCCAACCGATATACTTCCGGCGTCCCTGAACGCTCGACTCGGGAACCCCGTTCATGCCCGCCAATCCCGCCCATGTCGGCCCTTATCGTTGTGGCCGCGGTCAACCGCTCCTGCTGATCGCCGGCCCGTGCGTGCTGGAGCGGGACGAGCTTACCTTGCGAATCGCCACCCGACTGGCTGATATCGCCTCCACCCGTCCTGTGCAGTTGGTGTTCAAGGCTTCGTTCGACAAGGCGAATCGCACCAGTATCGATTCATTTCGCGGACTGGGGCTGGACGAGGGACTGCGGGCGCTCGACCGGGTACGGCAGGCGACCGGCCTTCCCGTCGTCACCGATATCCACGATTCGAGCCAAGCCGCGCCGGCCGCCGAGGTGTGCGATTTGCTGCAGATTCCGGCCTTTCTGGCGCGGCAGACCGATCTCCTGGTCGCGGCCGCTCGAACGGGCCGCGCGGTCCATGTGAAAAAGGGGCAATTCATGGCGCCGGGTGATATGCGTCACGTGGTCACGAAGCTCGAATCGGCCGGCTGTTCCAATATCCTGTTATGCGAACGCGGCACGTTTTTTGGCTACGGGCGACTCGTCAATGACTTTCGCGCCCTGCCACTGATGCGGGAACTTGGAACACCCGTCGTCTACGACGCCACCCACAGCGTGCAGGAACCTGGCGGCCTCGGGGGAACCACTGGCGGAAACCGCGCAATGGTCGCGCCGCTCGCCCGCGCCGCCGTCGCGGTTGGGGTCGATGGACTGTTTTTCGAAACCCATCCCGATCCCGACAGCTCGCCCAGCGACGGCCCGAACATGATCCCGCTTGATCAGTTTCCCGCATTGCTCGATCAATTGCTCGCGATCCGTGCCGTCGTCGAACAGGCCTGAGCGTGCTGGCTCGGACGTGCTGGCTCGGACGTGCTGGCCCGGACATGCTGGCCCGGACATGCTGATCGCATTGGCTGGATAACAAAGGAATTCCTCATGAACGCTTTCAGGTCGGTTACGGCGGGCTTGGCGATGCTCGCCGTGCTCGCGGCGGTTCTCGCGACCGGTTGCCAACCAAAGCGGCGGCCGAGACCGGCCGAGTCGGGGGCGACGGCGGCTGGCAGCCGCGAGGAGCTTGAACAAGCCGTCGACCTGATGGCTCAACTCGGCGAAATCCCGCTCGAAAAGGCCGAAACGGATCTCGCCTATTTGCTCAATCGGTGGATTCGCGGCGCGGCCGAACTTCCCGAGTGGAAGCGCGACCCGCTCGCTGATCGCCTGCCAAAGATTGTCCGCGACGCGTACGATACGGGCCGCTTGGAGCGTGGGGCTTTCGACTTGCATGACAGCCGCGTGCTGCTCGAAGCCCAGTGGTGCCGTGACATTTCCGAGTGGGCCGGCAAGCAGCCTTCGCCATCGGCGTTCACAGCGTGGCTCGCCGCCCGCCAGCCAGCGCTTTCCAAGGACGACGCCGAGCAACTGCGGATCGGCGAGCGGCTGTTCGACTGGACGATCCGCAACATTCAGCTCGACCCGCTGGCGCCTTATGTCGCCGAGGCGGCTGGGGCGGCGGGTAGTGGAGCGACGGACGCGAATCTGCCGCCGTTCCTGCGGGGACTGCCGGGCCCCGGCTACCAACGGGAAACATGGCAAACGCTGTTGGCGGGACACGGCGACGCCTGGGAACGCGGCCGTGTGTTCGCCGCCTTGGCCCGGCAGCAGGGCCTGGAAACGGTGGTGCTCGCGATCTCCGACCTGAATGTCTCGCCTCGTCCCACGTTCTGGATGGTCGCGCTGGTGGTGGCCGGCGAACTATTCCTCTTCGATCCGCAGATCGGTTTGCCAGTTCCCCCGGTAGGTGCCCAAGGCGTTTTGCAATCCGGCATCGCCACCTTTGCAGATCTGCGAGCTCACCCGGAATGGCTCGAGGCGTTCGATGTGCCCGGTGAAATCCAGTACGGCGTGCGGCCGACCGACCTGAAAAACGTCGTGGCGCTGGTCGATTTGCCGCCCGCATGGCTCTCGCGGCGGATGGAACAGTTCGAACGGCAATTGGTCGGCGACAAACGGATGCGAGTTTCTTCGCAGCCGTCCCGCCTTGCGGATCGCATCCGGCAAATTCCTGGCGTGAACCGTGTCGAACTGTGGACAGTGCCTTGGGAAGCGGAACTGTTCGCCGCCACGTTGGCGCAAATGGCGAAAGGCGATCCGCCGCCGTCCGTTCGTGCTCGGCTGGCGGAAGACGCTCTGTTTCTCGGCCGCTCGCCACTGTCGCTCGGCCGCAGCCAGCATTTCCGCGGTCGGTTCGCCAACGACGACGATCGCAAGGGGGCGAAGGGGCACTACCTGGACACGCGGATTCCCGACGATGTGCTGGATCGGCTGGGGAACGACGAGTCGGCTCAGCGGGCGATGGGGCTGGTACGCGACCGATTCGAAAGCGACAACGCCTGGATCAACCGCCTTCAAGTGACGCAGATCGTGTCGAAGACGGCGAAGGCCCATGCGAGCTACTGGCTGGGGCTGGTGCATTTCGAAACGGGCCAATACGACGTGGCTGCCGAATGGTTCCGCAACCGCACGCTCGAATTGGCCGGCCAGAATCCGTGGAAGGCCGGGGCCCGCTACAACCTTGGCCGGTGTTTGGAGCAGCAGGGGCAATCGGTCGCCGCCCGCGCGCTTTACCTCGAAGACCAATCGCCGCAACGCCACGGCAGCCTGCTGCGGGCCCGCTTGCTGCTCGACACGGCGGCCGAAAACAGCACCGGCACCGCGACCGAGCGTTAGGAAAGACGACCGTCGCCAATCTCGGCTCGTTCGTTTACCGCCAAGCCGCAGGCGCAGGCTCGGCCACCGTGCAAGATCCCCGTGGCCG
Source organism: Pirellulaceae bacterium (assembly GCA_044356875.1). Taxonomy (GTDB): domain Bacteria; phylum Planctomycetota; class Planctomycetia; order Pirellulales; family Pirellulaceae; genus CAIXSC01. Next base: position 4,152 of record JBIKVL010000491.1, read on the forward strand.
CGTGGATTCATGGCGCCAACCCAGCCGTCGCCTGCGGCTCGGCGGTAAACGAAGTCAGAGATGATCGATTGGATTCGCTGCCGGGCTCGTGGTTCAAATCGAGCGGCTCGAATGCCGGGC
>JBIKVL010000492.1:0-4255 GCA_044356875.1 Pirellulaceae bacterium
GGCCGAGTGCGTTTCACCGCCGCGCAGAGCTTCCACATCGTGGATGTGTCGGGAACTCCCGCCTTGCGGCGGACGATGCTCATTGGCGGCGTCAACGACGCGGAAAACATCTCCGCTCGGTACGCGGCTCCAGGCGGCACGGTGCGCCGCACTTTCGAGTTCGACCGAGATGGCATCCGCAGCGTGGTCGGCTCGACGCTGATCGGCATTACCGCCGCGGACACCCAGGAAGACATCGCTGCCAAGATCGCGGCCGCGTTCCGCGACCCGGCGCTGGCTCTCGAACCGATCGATTTCGGCGGCGGCAATTTGCAGATTGGCGGTACGACCGATCACGTGGTCGACGCGGCGAACGCGCCCAGCCTAACGTTGACGGGCCGTCCCGGCGTCCAAACGGCGACGCGCATCCAGCTGCCCGTGTCGCTCGCCTTGCAAGTGCCCGCCGGTGGCGGCGCCGTGGTGCCGGATGGCTCGAAGTTTGTCCTCAGCAACGGCGTGACCGATGTCGTGTTCGAATTGGACAACGACTTTGTCTTCCAGGACTTGAACAACGACTCGATCCCCGACAACAGGATCATCTCGTACACGACCGCCTTTACCCGGGACCAGTTGGCGGTCGCCATCTTGAATGCCGTGCAAGGCGCGAATCTTGGGTTGAGCCCACCGGTCGCCAGCAATCCGCTCAATGGCCAGATCGTTCTCGGGTCGGGGCCGCAACACACCGTGACCCTGCCGACCGGTTCGCTGTTCAGCCAATCGTTGGTGGTGAGCGGACTGGTGGATGGCCAGTCGTTCACCATCGATGACGGCTTGTTCGCGCAGCGGTTTGAATTCGAGGATTCGACGCTCAACAACGGCGTGGCCGTCGGTTCGACGCCAATCTTCTTCGCGCCGCGGACGCAGGCGAGCGACGTGGCCGACGCGGTGGTGGCGGTCGTCCGCAACGCCGCCCTCTGCTCGAACTTCGGAACATCGTGCCTGGGCACGACCGCGAACATCGGCGGCGGAGTGATTGAACTGGGCGACACGGGCCGCCACACGACAACGATCTCGACGGCCACGTTTCCGGCCAGCCGGCCGCTAGTGCTCAGCGGGGTGCCGACAGGCGCGGTGCCCGTTTCTTACCGACCGGACGTGTCGTTCAGCGACGCCAAGGTGGCTCAGGCGATCGTCGACGCGATCCGCTTTGCCGCTTCCCAGCCGATTAACGTGGTCGCCGGCCAACCGTCCGAGTTCCGCTTGGTGGGTGTCGACGCCTCGCTACGGGGCGGTTCGACCGTGTTTGTCGATTTCGTCACAGCGGAGAACCAAACCGTCGACTTCAACACGACACCGGCTGGCATCGCGGGCATTTTCAATTTCTTCCTGCAAGGGATTCAAGACGTCGCGGGCAACTTGTTGCGTGGCAACCAGCCTGGCAACTCCACGCAGTTCACGATCCTCATGCCCGGTATGGCGGTCGATTACGGCGACGCGCCCGATCCGTTCACGGGGCCGGGACGCTATCCCACGCTCGCCGTCAGCGACGGAGCGCGACACACGATCAGCGGGACGAACCCGCTGTTCCTGGGCGTGCAAGTCGACGGCGACAGCGTTGGCCAATCGACTCCGCAGGCCAATGGCGATGACGCCGACCTGTCGTTCAACACGGACGCAGCCGCCGGTTTGACGATTGTGGGACCCGCAGGCGCGCAAGTGCTGGTGATCGATGATACGGGCCTGAATCCGTTCGGCGAACGGATCGCGAAAGTCCTCGACGGTGAAACGTTCCGGATCTTTGACGGAGATGTGGAACGCACTTTCGAATTCGATTCGGACAACGCGACGAACGACGACCGGACGATCATCCCGTTCACCGCCGCGTCAACGGTCGACGAGATCGCGGTCAAGATCGCCGATGCCGTGCGCCGCGCGGGCCTGTCCGTCACCGCCCAGGCGATCGCGGACGGCCGAGTGCAATTTTCGTCGAACGACGACGACGGCGTGCGGTTCCTCGACGTGTTCAACGCCTTCTTGGATACGCCGATCACGGTGACCGCGTCGGCTGCCGGCTTCCTCGACGCCTGGATCGACTACAACCAGGACGGCGACTGGGAAGATCCTGGCGAACAGGTTTTCCGCGGCCAAGCGGTTGGTCCGGGCGTGAACCCATTTGTCCTGCGAGCCCCGATTGGCGCGGCCGAAGGCGACACCTTCGCGCGGTTCCGCTTCAGCGCCGCTGGCGGACTGTTGCCGACGGGACTGGCGGTGGGCGGTGAAGTTGAAGATTACCGCATCACAGTCTTGGGCGGCCAACCGCCGGTCGTGGCGAACGATCCACGCACGGGCGCGAATCCCGCCTATGTGACGCTCGAAAACGCGGTGCTGAACATCGACGCTCTCAACGGCGTTCTCGTCAACGACACGGATGCCGATTCCCCGCCGGGCGCCCTGGCCGTGCGGGAAGTGAACGGCCAAGCGACGGCGGTGAACGCGGTGATCGCGATCGCGTCGGGCGCGGAAATCCGCGTCAACGCCGACGGCAGCTTCCGCTACGATCCAACGACCTCGCTGTTCCTCGACGCCCTCGCGGCCGGCGAGACATTCACGGATACTTTCACGTACCGGGCGACCGATGGCGTGTTGCCGTCCGCCACTGCCGCCACGGTCACGATCACCGTGACCGGCGAGAACGACCCGCCGATCGCCAGCAACGACGTCTACTCGATCACCGAAGACACGCTGCTCGCCGGACAGAATATTGTCACTGACGATACGGGCGTCGGCGCGGATCGTGACCCGGACAACGGCGACGTGATTCGCGTGCTGTCCGTCAACGGATCGCCGCTGGCCGCAGGAGCCGACGCGGTGGTCACGCTGGCGTCGGGCGCGACGCTGACCTTGCGATTCAACGCGGCGTTGGCGCGGTTCGACGGCGACTTCACGTACGATCCCCGCACGTCGGCGTCGCTGCAAGCGCTGCGGGCCACGGAGTCGGCCAGCGACTCCTTCACCTACACGATCGCCGACGCCTCGGGCGCCACCTCGGTGGCGACCGTGTCGCTGACCATCGCGGGCGCGAACGACGCTCCAACGGCTCCGAACCGGACATACGCGACGGATGAGGACACGGCGCTCACCGGACAAAACCTGATTCTCGGTGCGCCGCCCACTCAGCCCGCCGCGACCGATCCCGACGCGGGCGAAACCAGCTCCCTGAAGCTTGTCAATATCAACGGCACCACGATCGCCACCAGCGGCGCCACGGTGGTCGCCTTGCCGAGCGGCGCTCGGGTGACGGTGAACAGCCAGGCCGGCGGGTTCGCGTACGATCCGCTGGCGGCGTTCAACAGCTTGCGGCCCGGACAAACGTCGACCGACACCTTCACCTACACACTCGCCGATGTGAACGGCGCGACAAGCGTCGCCACGGTGACGGTCACGATCGACGGCCGCAACGATCTCCCGATCGCGGTCACGAACAGCTACTCGACGAACGACAATGCGACCGTCCAGAACCGCAACCTGGTGACCGACAACACGGGCGCCGGTGTCGATTCCGATCCCGACGCGGGCGATACGATCCGTTTCGGCTCGGTCGGTGGCGTGACGCTGACCGGCACGGCCAATCAAACGGTGACGCTGGCTTCGGGGGCGACCTTTACCGCGATTTACAACACGACGCTGGGTCGGTTCGACGGCACGTTCCTCTACGATCCCAGCACCTCGGCGACGCTCAACGGGTTGCAGGTCGGCCAGACCGGCATCGACACGTTCCCCTACCAGGCGGCCGACGTCGCGGGCGCCCTTTCCATCCCCGCCACTGTCACCATCACGGTCAGCGGCGCCAATGATCCGCCGGTCGCCCGCAACAACGACTACGCCGCCAACGAAGACACGTTGCTCAGCGGCGATGTGATCAAGGACGCCCCGGCGGACAGCGACCCCGACAACGGCGACACGGCGATCCTGCGGGTCGTCTCCGTGAACGGCGTCGCGGGGAATGTGGGCCAGTCGATCACGACCGCCAACGGCGCGATCTTGCGGGTCACCGACATGGGCCTGTTGAGCTACGACCCGCGGAACGCGGCCGCGCTGCAAGCCCTGCGGGTCGGCCAAGCCGGCGTCGACACGTTCACCTACACCATTAGCGATAGCCGCGGCGGACTGTCCACCGCCACGGTCACGATCAATGTCGCCGGTTTGAACGACGCTCCGATCGCTCGTCCCAATTCCTACACGACCGACGACAACACGCCGATCACGGGCAAGAACG
>JBIKVL010000493.1:0-4252 GCA_044356875.1 Pirellulaceae bacterium
GCCGCTTCCACGCCGATAGAAATCGTTGGGCGGGCCTTGCGGCCCGTGACCGGCCCCTGGGTTCACTTTCATGAATTGCGCCGCGCGGACGATGCGGCGCCGAGCTGGGCGCCGCTGCTCGTCTCGCCACTCGACAACAACGTCGAGCGGGAACCGAACGACACCATGGAACAGGCGACGGTATCCGCCGTCGCTCCGCCAGCACATTGGCACGGCGTGCTCGAACAGCCGCGGGACCGCGATTGGTTCGCGTTGGATTTGTCGAAAGGACGGCGCTGGTCGGTGCGGGCGGAAACGAAGTCGTTGCAATCGGCGGCCGATGTCGAGATTGCCGTTTACGATCCCACGGGGCGGGAAATGCAGCGGGTCGACGACCAAAACCTTCCCGGAGGAGCGCTCGATGAAGCGGCGTTCGCGTTCAACTCCGACCGCGATGGCCGCTACCACTTGATGGTGCGCGAGGCGACCGGCGCGTACGGGCCGGACATGGCGTATCGAATCCTGGTCGAGCCCGCCGGACCGCGGGTCCAAGCGATCGCCGAACATGCCTCGTTCACGATTCCCCAGGGCAGCTACCAGTCCTTGCCGTTCACCGTGACGCGGACCGATTTTTCCGGCCCGATAGAATTCGTTCTGGTCGACGCGCCGCCCGGAGTCACCCTCCAACCGCGGGAACTTCAAGCGGGCCAAAACTCGATGATCTGCCGGATCGTCGCCGCGGCGGATGCTCCCCAAGGCGTTTACTCGGTGGGCATCGCGGCGCGATTGATGCCGCAAGCGCCACCCGGCATTCCTGCCGATGCTAAAGTCCCGGCCGCGAACACCCAGGAATCGCCCGCATCGTCGGCCGAACCGATCGCGGTATTCGAAGTCGTCGCGCAGCCATTGGTCGACAAGCAATTGATCAATGTCGATCTGATTCGACTTGCGCTGCGCGACAACCAGCGTTGGCTGCCGCCCTCCGTGCGGACCCGCTTCGCCCTGCAGATTACGCCGCCAAGCCCCTTCGGTGTGGACTTGGCCGAGGCGGAGGTGACGTTGCCGCGTTATCTGCAAGCGCCGCTGCGAATGAACACGCCGCGAGTCGCGGGATTCACCGACACGATCACGTTCCGCGCTACGGGCGGCGGGCAGTTTGGGGAAGAGTCGGAAGGGCGGCGACAACTGTTTTACCGTTTCCCAGCCGCATTGGCCGCCGACCAAAGCGTCACCGGCACGTTCTATTCGCGGAGCCAAGCGAATGACGCGGTCGAGCGAATCGATGTCGCGGCGACTGGCGTGTCGGATGGCCGGTCGGTGACGTTGGTCCGATCGCTGACGCTGCGAGTCCAACCCGCCTATCAATTGGAACTCGAAGCGAAATCGGTGACGCTCGCGCCAGGCGGCTCGGCCCCGGTTCGCATCGAAGCAAAACGACTTACGGGCTTCTCCGGCCCGATCACGATCTTGCCCGCGTCAACTCCGCCCGCCGATATCACGCTGCCCAAGGAACTCGTGTTGCCCGCTGAGGGCTCGATGATCGAGTTCCAGTTGACGGTGGCCGCGGACGCTAAGCCTCGCCGCGAACGGATTCGGCTCGCCTCGAACGCCCGCGTCGGCGCCTTTCAGGAAGAACCTCGTCCCGTGGAATTGGAAGTGGAAATCAAACAGCCATGAGTGATCGTGTCATGCGCCCATCGAGCCTTTCCCAAACCGATTTCGCCCGGACTCGTTGCTTCCAGGCGATCTTTTCCAAAGTCGGTTGTTTCATTTTGGCGTGCTGGGTGTGGAACGGCGTGAACGGCGCCCATGGGCAAGTTGGCGGTGTTCCGCCCGCCCCGCCGCCCGCTTCCGCCGCTGTGCCGAACGCCGCTGTGCCGAACGCCGCTGTGTCGAATGCCGCTGTGCAAAACGCCGCCGCGCCGAACGAATGGCCGCGGATGGACATCGCGCCGGCTCGGATCGAGTTGTTTGGAACGCGTGCGCGGCAGCGGCTCGTGGTCTCCGCGTACAAGACGCCGGCCGCAGCGATGGCGGCGGGGCTCTCCGAGTCGGCGGATATCACCGAGCAGTGTTCGTTCAGCAGCGCGAATCCGAAGATCGCCGTCGTATCGTCCAGCGGCGTTGTGACGCCGGTGAGCGATGGCGTCACGACGGTCGTCGCGCGATGGCGCGACGGGACGGCCGAAGCGCGAGTGGTGGTCTACAACATGGCGGTGGCGGCGCCGATCGACTTTCGCACGGAAGTGGTGGCGGCGCTCAGCCGCGCCGGATGCAGCCAAGGCGCTTGCCATGGTTCGCCCCAGGGAAAAGACGGCTTTCGACTGAGCTTGCGTGGATTCGATCCGGCGCTCGACCTGCTGACGCTGTCTCGCGAAGACGGTGGGCGGCGAGTGAACCCGCAGCGGGCGGAAGACAGTTTGATTCTGTGGAAGGGCGGCGGTCGTTTGCCGCATCAGGGCGGCAAGCGATTCCACGCGGGAAACCCAGGCGACGCCGTCTACGAAACGTTGCGTCAGTGGATCGCGGAAGGCGCCGTGGATCAGGCCGAGTCGCCGGAATTGGTCGTGCTCGAGGTGCTGCCCGGTTCGCGCGTCCTCGCGGCTGGCCACCCGCGGCAACAGCTTACCGCCTTGGGCAAGTTCAGCGATGGTTCGGTGCGGGATGTCACGCCGTTGACCGTCTTCTCGACGCGGGTCGATCCGGCGGTGGACGTTTCGGCGGACGGAACGGTGTCGTTTCGCGGCACGGCCGAGGCGACCGTGCTTGCGCGCTACCTGCAACAAGTCCGCAGCGTCCACTTGACCTACGTCGAACGCGATCCCGAATTCGTGTTTCGCGGACCGACGCCCGCCAACGAGATCGACGCGCATGTGTTCGAGCGGCAGCGGCGGCTGCAACTCCAGCCGGCCGCGGCGGCGAGCGACGAAGTTTTCCTCCGCCGCGTTTATCTCGACGCGATTGGCACCTTGCCCACCGCCGCCGAGGCGCGGACATTCCTCGATTCGGCTGATCCGAACAAACGGGAAACGCTGATCGAGCAACTGTTGCAACGCCAGGAATTTGGCCCGTACTGGGCATTGAAGTGGGCGGATGTGATGCGCGGAAACCGGACGACCATCTCGCAGCGCGGCGTCCACAGCTTGCATCGTTACTTGGTGCGGCACTTCGCGGCGGACCGGCCATTCGATCAATTGGCCAGGGAGTTGGTGACGGGACAAGGCAATACGCTCCATCGGCCGGCGGCTAATTTTTTCCGTATCTCGCCCACGCCCGAGGACGCCGCCGAGAGCTTCGCTCAATTGTTTCTCGGTGTGCGGCTGCAATGCGCGAAGTGCCACAACCACCCGTTCGAAACACTGACGCAAACCGATTACTACGGGCTGGCGGCCTACTTCGCCCGTGTCCGCATCAAGGGAAAGCAGTTCGGCGCCGATGACGAAATCGTGTTCGTCGCGCGGCAAGGCGAAGTGCAGCATCCGCTGACTCGAAAGAATCTCGAGCCGATCGCGTTTGGCACGCCCGCCGGCGCGTTCGCGGCGGACGAGGATCGACGCGAGCGGCTCGCCGAGTGGCTTGTCGCCCCTGCCAATCGGCTCTTCGCCCGCGCGACGGTCAATCGAGTCTGGCGCCAGTTGATGGGGCGGGGCATCGTCGAGCCGGTCGATGATTTCCGCGAAACGAATCCGCCGTCCCACCCCGAATTGCTCGACCATCTGGCCGACCTGTTTGTCCGCGGCGGTTATCGCTTGAAGCCGGTGATTCGCGAGATCATGCGTTCCAAGACATACCAGCTTTCGGGGGCTTCGACCGGCACGCAGTCGCCGCGAGCGGCCGACCCGGCGGCGTACTACACGCAAGCGTCGATCCGGATGCTGAGCGGCGAACAAGCGGTCGATGCGGTTAGCTCGGCGATCGGCGTGCCCGAGGAATTCAAGGGCTACCCACCGGGCACTCGGGCGATTGAACTGGCCGAAGGCGCGGTCGACAACGATTTCCTCATGTCCTTTTCCCGGCCCATTCGCGATGCGGCCTGCGACTGCGCCCGCGAAGAGGATCCTTCGCTGGGCGAAGTGCTGCATTTGTTGAACAACCGTGGACTCGTGGAACGGATCGCGTCGCCTCGCAGCCACTTGGGGCGGTGGCTCGCTGGCAATCGACCCACCGCTGAAATCCTGGAAGAGATGTATCTGGCGACGCTCAGCCGCCGCCCAACCGACCAAGAACGCCGTTTGGCCGAGTCGCATTTGGAAGCGGTGGGCGATCGCTCCTC
>JBIKVL010000494.1:0-4237 GCA_044356875.1 Pirellulaceae bacterium
GCTGAAGAAGAATCCGGTCGTCAATGCGTCGATCGATATGGACAACGGCACGATCATCTACAAGGACTACGTTCACGTCGGCATCGCGGTCGATTCGGATCGCGGTCTCGTCGTCCCGTCGCTCCGCAACGCCGACCAACTGTCGATCGCCGAAATCGCTCGACAGGTGTCGACGCTTGCCGACAAGGTTCGTGACAACCAGTTCACGATCGAGGAGCTGCGTGGCAGCACGTTCACGATCAGCAACCTGGGCGCCGTTGGCGGCGCCTACGCGACTCCGATCATCAACACGCCCGAAGTCGCCATCTTGCTGCTCGGTCGATCGCGGAAGATGCCGGTCGTCGTCAACGATCAGATCGTGCCCCGGCTGATGATGCCGCTCAGCATGTCCTACGATCATCGCTTGGTCGACGGCGGGGCGGCCGCGCGGTTCCTCAACGACGTCATCGCATATCTCAAGTCGCCGGGTCGGCTGCTGTTGGCGCCGTAGCCGAGCGAACGACCTTCAATCCAACAATTCCCAAGAGTTCCGGGATTTGCCGCACGGCGTCCCGGTCGTATTGGCGGGTTGGTTCGTCGAGTTCCGCCCAGGGAACCAATTTCGGATGGGTCTTGCGAGCGTCGTTGCGCGGCCCTAGTTGCCACCCCTCCAGCCAGCGATTGGCGTTCCAGCGGGCGTGCTCCATCGCCGACAGCAGTTCAACCTCGGCATCCGACCATACGGCGGGCGGTCGAGGATCGTTGACCGCCGCCGAGACGCAACCTACCGCCCGCAGCTTGACGGGAATGTGGTCCGCTTGATGCCGATTGGCTTCCCGATAGGCCTCGGAGAGTTGTTCCCAGGGACGCATCGCTGGGTAGTCGGCCGGCTTGTCCCCACGTTCCACGCGACGTCGAACGTAGTCGTCATGGATCGCGCGGGCTTGCCGGTCCTGGCCCGCTTGAATCACGAGATTGGCGATCCCCTCGCGCGTGAGCTCGCCGAATGGTCGGTAAGCACCCGGAACGCTCGACCGTTCCGCCAGGAGGTGCGCAAGATCTTGGCGATGACGAAGACGCACAAACACCGGCACTGCGTCGGTGGCGGCGGCCATCGAGAATCCCAACGCGATCGGCAGCGAGTCGTCTTCGTCCGGAGGCGAGATAACCACCGTCGACAGCGAGTTGGTGTCGCTGAGCCAACGCGTCACTTGGATCCGCGTGTTGTGATGATTCAGTTCGGCGGCGACGAATTCCAAGTCGAGCACGTTATCGATCTGCGGGAATCGGAATCGCAACCGCTGCTCGATCCCGGCCGCGTCCGGCGCCGCCACTCGTACTCTAGGACGCAACGCGTTCGCGTAATGGCCCAACCGAGCGGTTTGAAGCAAAAGACATTCGCTTTCACGGGAATAGCCGAGCAGCACCAACTGAGCCACGCGTTGCGACTCGGCCGAGATCGGGTCGCGATCCAAGGGGTATTCCGCCAGCAACGCTCGAGCACCATCAAACAACGGATCGAAGCGGCGATACTCGATGCCCGTGGCGCCGCCATGCGGACCGGAACGGGGAACGGGTTCCAGCAACTCGAACAAGCGAGGATCGGCGCAGTGAACGTCGATCACGAGCGGCGGAGCGCGTTTGGGATCGTGGCAGAGTTGGCCAGCGGCGGCCGCCACTTGCAGATTGGTGGCGTCGTCGCCAACCACGATCACCACCCGATCGGCGCGACGCGCCCCAGCCCGCGTCAAGGTGCCGCCGTTCATCGCGTCCCCGACCACCACGAGCGCCCCGAGATCACGCAGTTCCGTCCAATCGCGTTGCGGTTCGTTGTCGATCAACACCACGCGTTCGCCCGCCGCCAGTCGTTCGGCAACCAGCAGGCGTCCTGTGGTCTCGCCGCCGCAGATCACGGTGTGCTTTCGAGCTCGGGAAGCCCGCCATTCCTCGACACGCCGCTCGAAGACGGCGAGCCCCGTTTTCAGCACAGCGGCGAAGAAAGCCGCGACCGCCAAGGCTCGCGCGGTCTCCAGTTCCCAACCGATCGGCTCGGCGACCGCTCCCGAGTCGAGCACCAATAACTGAAGGGCGAGGTAGACAAGGGTCGACAGCGAGTAGCTCTGGTCATGGTCGGTGGCTGCGAGGTTTTTCTGAAAACCGACGGCGCCGAGCGTGAGGACCGCAATCATCACAACGACGATGAATGTCCAGTCGACGCCGGCCCGGTAAGTCCGATAAAAGCGGCGAATCGCGACCATGTTGCCTCCTTGAACGCGAGAGCCGAACCGCTCGCGGGGACTGCCGAAGCGCCTCGCGGGTGCCACCTGCCGTGGGCGGGGAGGCCCACGCGACGCCAGTGTACCTCAGTCCCGACGCCTCGTTCGGCTCGAATGCGGAATACGACGGCGCCATGGCTAAGCTGTACGGCGGTCAAGCTAGTTGACTCTTCGGTTAGTCGGCTGTTCGATTGGTTGGCTGTTCGATTGGATGGCGAAAAATTGGTTTCCTGTTGCCCTGAGATGGGTCGGCCGACATACTATCGACGACCATTGATCCGATGGGGATTGGATTTTGAGCAGGCTGAGGCGTGGCTTGCTGACACCACCTTGATTTGGGAGTAGCGGCACATGGACGCGACGCGTTCGACTCAATCGTACGAAATGAATCGTCGCCAGGCCTTGATCGCGGCTGGTCTGGGGGCCTTGTCGATGACGACGCCCGGTCTGGTCATGGGCGCGGACGCGACCGACGCGAGTGGCCAAGCGGTGGCGTCGGAGAAGTCTTGCATTTTTGTGTTGCTGTGTGGCGGGCCCAGCCATGTCGACACGTGGGATATGAAGCCGGACGCTCCGGACACCATTCGCGGCCCGTATCGGCCGATCGAAACCCGTGTTCCGGGGATGAGGATCAACGAAATGCACACGGAATTGGCGAAGTTGACCGACCAATTCACGCTGATCAATTCGATGACGCATCCTGGCTCGATTTCGAACCACTTCGACGCGATGCACAACCTGCTGAGCGGCCAATCGACAAAACGCGTGAATCAGGGCGTGTCGGACGATCAGCCGTACTTGGGGTCGTTCGTGGCGAAGCATCGGCCGAGTACGCGGAATCTCGTTTCCAACGCATGGCTTATCAAGTGTGTGGGACCGCCCGTCTTTTGCGCGCCGAACATTGATATCGGTGGCTATCTCGGTTCCGCGTACGCGCCCGTGTTTGTGGGGTCGGCGAAGAACCATCCGGCGATGGACGATTTCACTCCGCCGGAAATCTATGATCTCGGCGATCCAACGCGAGTCGCCTTGCGACGGCAACTGTTGTCGAGGATCGAGAGCCCGGCGTTATCGCGGGACGGCCGTGGCGCCGACTGGTCGCAACTGCGGGAAAAGGCCTACGACGCCATGACGCGTTCCGAGGGGCGCGACGCGTTCAAAATGGACCGCGAGCCAGCGCATGTCCGAGATCGTTACGGCCGCCATCCGCTGGGCCAAAACCTGTTGCTTGCCCGCCGGATGGTTGAGGCTGGGGTGCGGTTTGTGACGGTGAATGGCTGGGCTGGTCAGGCACCGCATGATACGGCGGGTCCGCCGAGCAGCAGTTGGGACATGCATGGCGGCAACATGGGGATGGGCAACGCCTTTGGCGACGGCTCGTACGGCATGGGTTTCTGCCTTCCACGGCTCGATCAAGCCTTGTCCGCGTTGCTATCGGACCTGAAAGACCGCGGCATGTTGAAGAACACTTTGGTCGTGGTGACGGGCGAATTTGGCCGCACTCCCAACGTGCTCACGCAGCTCCCGCCGGGACGCCAGCACTGGCCGAGTTGCTTTTCGGCGATCATGGCGGGCGCGGGTATTAGCGGTGGCAAGTTGTACGGCAAGTCCGACAAGCACGGCGCGTACGTGTCGAGTATGCCGGTGCGGCCCGAGGAACTTGCCGCGACGATCTACCACGCTCTCGATATCCCGCTCAACGCTCCGCAAAACAACAGCGGCATCTCGCTGCCACTGACAACCGGCAAGCCGATCATGGAACTCTTCGGCTAAACGGAGTGATTGCCGACAATGGCGACTCCGCCAATCGCCAAGTCTTTGGACGTGAATGAACGCTGGGCCAGAGTCGCGGACCACTCCGTGGTCCGCACCCGGTCGGCAGCGATCAGCGTTCAGCAATCAGCGTTCAGCGGTTGAAAAGCTTCGGTTCGGAACGTGTTGACTGCGTTGTTGTCCGCTGCGTTGGTTGAGCTCTACGTTGG